>NZ_JBFUAA010000012.1:0-122603 GCF_056406495.1 Arthrobacter sp. P1_B9 | reverse complement strand
CCCTCAAGGAGACCGACACAATCACCGTCAACTACGTCGGCGTCGCCCTCGCCACCGGCAAGGTCTTCGACTCCAGCTTCGAGAGTGGCAAGAAGGCCACCTTCCCGCTGACCGGCGTCATCAAGGGCTGGACCCAGGGCCTGACCGGCAAGACGGTCGGCTCCCGCGTCCTCCTGGTCGTCCCGAAGGACCTCGCCTACGGAGATCAGGGCCAGGGCGACGCGAAGGGCGACCTCGTCTTCGTCGTCGATATCCTCGGCGTCAAGTAATCCACCGCTACAACTGCCACCACTACACGTCACCTCAAAGGAGTAACCATGTCATTTGGACAGCGCAACCTCGACCGCGAGAAGCCGGAAATTGACTTCCCCGTAGGAGACGTCCCCACCGAACTGGTCATCACCGACCTGATCGAAGGGGACGGCGCCGAGGCCAAAGCCGGCGACACCGTATCCACCCACTACGTGGGCGTCGCCTGGTCCACCGGTGAAGAATTTGACGCCTCCTGGGGCCGCGGCGCGCCGCTGGACTTCAGGGTCGGCGTCGGCCAGGTCATCCAGGGCTGGGACCAGGGCCTGCTGGGCATGAAGGTCGGTGGCCGCCGCCGGCTCGAGATCCCGTCCGAGCTTGCCTACGGTTCCCGTGGCGCCGGCGGGGCGATCGGCCCCAACGAGGCCCTGATCTTCGTCGTGGACCTCGTCGCCGTCCGCTAGTCCCCACCCGCCCCCCGGGGAACGAAGCGCGGTAACAATCGGAAAAGTTCTTCCGGCTGTTGCCGCGCTTTCGTCATTTTCCGCGACCGGCTTTAGTACCCTTGCGGGGTGTCCGCCTCACGTACAGAACGCCTCCTGAACCTGCTCATCGCCCTGCTCAACACCAAGTACGGCCTGCGCCGCAGCGAGCTGCGCGAAAAGGTCTACCACGACACCACGAGCAGTGACGTCGCCTTCGGCCGCATGTTCGAACGCGACAAGGGCGAGCTGCGCCAGTTTGGCTTCGACGTCGAGGCCGTGACGGACACGGGCTGGGGCTCCGACGACCCGGCAACCACCCGCTACCGGATCGGCAAGGAATCGAACCGGCTGCCCGACGTCACCCTCACCCCCGAAGAGTGCACGGTCCTGATCCTCGCGGCCCAGCTCTGGGAGCACGCCGCCCTCGGCTCCGCCGCCGTCGACGCGGTCCGGAAGCTGCAGGCCGCCGGCGGCCTGGTCGACGCCGAACTCCCCACCGGCGTCCAGCCGCGCATCCGCCCCGCCGGCCAGGCCTTCGAGGACCTGGTCGCCGCGATACACGCCCAGCACCCGGTCCGGTTCAGCTACCTCGCCGGCAGCACCGGCCAGGACCAGGAACGCCTGGTGGAGCCCTGGGGCCTGGGCAGCCGCTTCGGCCAGTGGTACCTCGTGGGCCACGACCGGGGCCGGGGGGACAAACGGTTCTTCCGCCTGTCCCGCCTGACGTCCGCAGTGACCGTCCTGGAGAAGGAGAGCTTCACGCCGCCGGCCGGGTTCAACGTCCGCGCCGAGCTGGCCGGCCTGGCCGAGCTGCCGGTGCAGAGCGCCGTGGTCGACGTCGAACACGGGCGGCTCCTGGGCCTCCGCAAACGCGCCCAGCCGCTTCCGGACGCAGCGCCGGAAGCCGCAGCGCCGGAAGCCGCAGCGCCGGAAGCCCGAACACCGGGGCATTCGGCCGGGACGGACCGCCTCGCGGTGCCCTTTCGCGATGCCGAGACTCTGGGCGAGGAGCTGGCCTCCTACGGTCCCCGCGTCACCGTGATTTCACCTCCCGAACTCGCCGGCGCCGTCCACCGCCGCCTCACGGCAGCCGCCGAGTTCGCCGACAGGCCCCTGCCGGATGTGGCCTTCCCGGCGGCGGGCCGCGCCGGCCGTACCCGGAAACGAACCTCGGAGGACCAGCTCAAGCGGATGCTGCAACTCGTCCCGTTCCTTGTCCACAACCAGGGACTGCACATCAGCGAGGTCGCCGCCAGGTTTGGCATCACCCGCAAGGCACTCGAGGACGACCTGCGGATCCTGATCTGCTCGGGCCTGCCGGAGGGGTACCCCGACGATCTGCTGGACATCCAGTGGGACGATGACCACGTATTCATCACCCAGGCCCTGGACCTGACCCGCCCCGTACGGTTCACCGTGGACGAGGCCTGTGCGCTCCTGACCGGCCTGGAGACCCTCAACAGCCTGCCCGAACTGGCCGAAGGCGGCGCCCTGGAATCGGTGACGCTGAAACTCATGGCCGCGGCGGGGGAGGAAGGCGTCAAGGCGGCGGCGCTCTCCGGCCCCGAGGTGGCCCCCGGCAATTCCGCCGTCCTCGACACCGCCCGCGCCGCCCTCGAATCCGGCGCGCAGCTGCACCTGAAGTACTTCTCGGCGCAGCGCGACGCCGTGTCCGAACGCGACGTGGACCCCCTGCGGCTCTATTCGCTGGACAACACGTGGTACCTCGAGGCGTACTGCCACTCCGCCCAGGGCCTCCGCAACTTCCGGCTGGACAGGATCGAAGCCCTTGAGCCCAACGGCCGGCGGGCGGCCGCGACGGCAAAGCCGGCGGACAGCTTTCCGGTGAAACTGTTCACCCCGAACGACGACGACACGGTGGTCGTGGTGGAACTCGCGCCCCGCGGCACCGGCCTCGCTGACGACTATTACGCCGAGCGGACCGCGGCCCTGCCTGGCGGCGGAATGCTCGCCGAAATCCGGTTTGGCAGCACGGACTGGCTGCCGATGTTCGTGGCCCAGCACGGCGGGATGGTCCGGATCCTGCAGCCAGAGGCCCTCGCGGCCGCGTCGCGGGAGTGGCTCGCCGCGGCCCTGACGCAATACGAAGCCTTCCCGGATCGCCCGATAGACTGATCAGCATGCCTTGGTGGTCCTGGATCGTTATTTGGATAGCGCTTGTCGCGTTGTCGCTGTTGTTCTTCGGCGTGCTCGGCTTCCGGCTGTTCCGGCAGGCCACGACGACGCTCACCGAATTGGGTGAAGCCGCGGACCGCTTTTCCACCCTGCCTTCACCAGCGGGCACCGGCACCGTTTCAGCGGCCGGTTCGACAGCGGCCGGCGTTGGTGACCCGGTCAGCGCGGACGAGTCCCTTCGGCCGGCGCCCGGCGACGCCATTTTTGCCTCGCCCGCGCGGATGCGACATGATTACCACGCATCCAAGCTCGCCCGGCAAAACGCCCGCCGGCTGCGCCGCATCCAACGCAAGAAGGACCGCGGGCAACCCCAGGCACTGCGCGACATCGAAACGCGTTAGACATAGGATGTATTCAAACGAAAGGACCTCTCCCCATGAGGCTTGAAGGCTGGCATCTCATCATCATCATCGTTCTGGCACTGGTGCTGTTCGCTGCGCCGAAGCTGCCGGGCATGGCCCGCAGCCTGGGCCAGTCGATGCGCATTTTCAAGTCGGAAGTCCGGGAAATGAAGAAGGACGGCACCACCGATGCCAAGGATGGCTCCGAGCCGGTTGAAGGACGGGTCATCAACCACCCGCAGGCCGGCGCACCGGAAAGCCGCACGGGCGACGGAACCGACGTTCCGCCGTCGACCCGCGCCTAAGACCGCATGGCAGTAACCATGAGCCGTCGATCGAACCCCGAGGGGAGGATGGCGCTCCTCGACCACCTCAAAGAGCTGCGCAACCGGCTCTTCAAGGCGGCAATCGCCGTCGTCCTTGGGACGGTAGTGGGTTTCCTTGTCTACCAGCCAATGCTGGCGGCGCTGATCAAGCCGATCCGCGACCTGAATGAACACGAAGGCCGCCAGGCGACCCTGAATTTCGACGGCGTCGCGAGCTCGTTCGACCTCATGATTCAGGTCTCCGTGTTCCTGGGCCTGATTATCGCCAGCCCCGTCTGGCTCTACCAGCTCTGGGCCTTCATCGTGCCGGGGCTGCACAAGAAGGAACGCCGCCTGGCCCTGTCCTTCGTGGCGGCGGCCGTGCCGCTCTTCGTCGGCGGCGTCCTGCTGGCCTGGCTCGTGCTGCCCAACGCGGTCCGTGTCCTGACCGACTTCACGCCGTCGGGCGGCTCCAACTTCATCAGCGCCCAGGTGTACCTGTCCTTCGTGCTGCGGCTGCTGCTCGCCTTCGGCATCGCCTTCCTCCTCCCGGTGGTTCTGTTCGGGCTGAACCTGGCCGGGCTCATCAAGGGCCAGCAGCTGCTCAAGAGCTGGCGGATCACAGTCTTCCTGGTCTGCCTGTTCGCCGCGATGGCCGCTCCCGGCGCCGACGCCATGAGCATGTTCTACCTGGCCGGCCCCATGCTGGCGCTGTTCTTCGCCGCGATCGGGCTGTGCCTGCTCAACGACCGCCGGCGCGAGCGGCGCGCCGTCAAACGCGACGCCGAGACCGAAGCCACCGCCGACCACGCCACCCCCAGCTCCGAGCTGGAGAATCTCTAGCCTTTCGCGCACTAGGCTGGAAACATGTCCTCACACCCCGGGCCGGAATCACCGTCCGAACGTTACCGCGCCAGCGTCGAGCGGGCTGCTGAAGCCAAGACCTATCTGGGCGGGTTCATCCGCTCGCTCGAATTTGAACTCGATGACTTCCAGCGCGAAGCATGCCTGTCCCTGCAGGCCGGCCGTGGCGTGCTGGTGGCAGCCCCCACCGGCGCCGGGAAGACGATTGTGGGGGAGTTCGCCATCTATCTGGCCCTCCAGCGTGGGCTCAAGGCGTTTTACACCACCCCCATCAAAGCCCTGAGCAACCAGAAGTACTCTGAACTGGCCGCCAAGTACGGCGCCGCCCAGGTGGGCCTGCTCACCGGAGATACCAGCATCAACGGCGACGCCCCGGTGGTGGTGATGACCACCGAAGTGCTCCGCAACATGCTCTACGCGGATTCGGACACCCTGGATGATCTCGGCTTCGTGGTCATGGACGAAGTCCACTACCTCGCCGACCGCTTCCGCGGCGCTGTGTGGGAGGAAGTCATTATCCATCTGCCCAGCGAGGTCCAGGTGGCGTCACTGAGTGCCACGGTCTCCAACGCCGAGGAGTTCGGTGCGTGGCTCGACACCGTCCGCGGGCAGACCGATGTGATCGTCTCCGAGCACCGCCCGGTGCCGCTGTGGCAGCACGTCATGGTGGGCCGGAAGATCGTGGACCTGTTTGCCGGTGACACGAGCTTTGACGAGATCGCCCTGCCTGGTGGGGCAACTGCCAGTGGGACAAGTGCCAGGGGGGCAACTGCCAGTGAGACAACTGCCAGTGAGGCGTCCGCCGACGCCGTAGCCGAGGCTGTTGTCGGGGGCCCGGCGGCCGCCGTCACCTCGGAAGCGCCCGGGCGGGCCGGCTTCGAGGTCAACCCGGAACTGCTGTCCATGGCCCGGGCCGAGAGCCAGATGAATTTCCGTGGCCGCTTCGGCCACGGCGGCCGGAACCAGCGCCGGCAGCAACGCAGCCAGCGGGACGAACCGCAGGGCGCACAGCGCAGCCCGGTGCGGAAGGCCAGCCGGCCGCAGGTCATCGCCAGCCTGGACCGGCAGGACCTCCTGCCTGCCATCACCTTCATCTTCTCGCGCGCCGGCTGCGATGCCGCCGTGGCCCAGTGTGTCGCGGCCGGACTCTGGCTGACCAGCGAAGCCGAACAGCAGATCATCGCCCGGCGCGTCGACGAGGCGGCCCAGGACATCCCCTCGGATGACCTCGATGTGCTCGGCTTCTGGAGCTGGCGGGACGGCCTGCTCCGCGGGCTCGCCGCGCACCACGCCGGCATGCTGCCGACCTTCAAGGAGGTTGTGGAGAAGCTGTTCGTCGACGGGCTGGTCAAGGCCGTCTTCGCCACCGAAACACTGGCCCTGGGCGTGAATATGCCGGCCCGCTGCGTCGTGCTCGAAAAGCTGGACAAGTTCAATGGCGAGGCCCATGTCAACATCACGGCGGGGGAGTACACCCAGCTGACGGGCCGCGCCGGCCGCCGCGGCATCGACGTCGAGGGCCACGCCGTCGTGCTGTGGCAGCCCGGAACGGATCCGGCCGCCGTCGCCGGCCTGGCCTCACGGCGGACCTACCCGCTGAACTCCAGCTTCCGGCCCACGTACAACATGTCGATCAACCTTTTGGCGCAGTTCGGCCGGCCGCGCGCCCGGGAGATCCTCGAATCATCCTTTGCCCAGTTCCAGGCGGACCGTTCCGTGGTGGGACTGGCCCGGCAGGTCAGGAGCCGGGAAGAATCCATTGCCGGGTTCAGCAAGGCCATGACCTGCCACCTGGGCGACTTCACCGAATACGCGCGGTTGCGGCGGGCCCTGGGCGATGCCGAAACCATGGCTTCCCGGAGCACGTCCCGGGCCAGGAAGTCCTTGACCGAGGACTCCCTGAGCAGGCTGCTTCCGGGCGACGTGGTGGATGTTCCGGCCGGGAAGTCGCCCGGGCTCGCGGTGGTGCTCAGCTCCGACCACGAATCCCGCGAGCCCCGCCCCGCCGTCATGACGCTGGACAACCAGCTCCGCCGGATTGGCCTGCACGACGTCGAGGGTCCGTTGTCGCCGATCACGCGGATCAGGATTCCCAAGACCTTCAACGCCAAGGTTCCCAAATCCCGCCGCGACTTGGCCTCCTCGGTGCGCAACGCCATCCGCGAGCACCGGCCGCCGGCGCCGCCGCGCCGCGACGACGACTTCGGCCGGGCCTCCGCTGCGCCCAACCAGGAGAAGCGGATCGCCGAGCTGCGCCGGGAACTGCGCGCCCACCCCTGCCACGGCTGCAGCGAACGCGAGGACCATGCCCGGTGGTCCGAACGCTGGTGGAAACTCCGCCAGGAAACGGACGGGCTCATCCGCCAGATCCAGGGCCGGACCAACACCATCGCCAAGACGTTCGACCGTGTGTGCGGCGTCCTGACGGGCTACGGCTACCTGGAAACCTCGGACACCGGCGCGCTGTCCATCAGCCCGGACGGGCAACGCCTGCGGCGGATCTACGGCGAAAAGGACCTGCTGATTTCGCAGTCGCTGCGGATGGGGGCCTTCAACGACCTCGACGCCGCCGAGATCGCCGCGCTGGCCAGTGTGCTCGTCTACCAGGCCAAGCGTGAGGACCGCGGCCTGCGGCCCAAGATGCCGAGCGTGTCCCTGGAATCCGCGGTAGACACCGTGGTCCGCGAATGGTCCGCGCTGGAGGACGTCGAGGAAGCCAACAAGCTGCCCCTCACTGGCGAGCCCGAGCTCGGCCTCGTCTGGCCGATCTTCAAATGGGCCAAGGGCCGGCACCTCCAGGACGTGCTGAGCGGCACCGACCTGGCCGCGGGCGACTTTGTCCGCTGGGTCAAACAGGTGATCGACCTCCTGGACCAGCTCGCCGACATCCCGAACCTCGACCCCCGGATTGCGCGGCTGTGCGCGGAGGCCATCAAACTCGTCAAACGCGGCGTCGTCGCCTATTCCTCCGTGGCCTAGGGCGCGGGCCGGACCGGCCCGCTCCCTGCACCACTCGCTGGGCCGCTGCCGCGGCCTCCCAGATTTTCGAACCCGTCGGCGCTCGGCCGGCCCCAGCAACAAGGAGTTCCCGCCCCATGACCGATTCGCCGGCCGCCCCAGCCCCCCGCAACGTCACGCTGTACCGCAACGGCTCGGTCTACACAGCTGCCGATCCCTTTGCGACTGCGATGCTGGTTGACGGCGACACCGTCGCCTGGGTCGGTTCCGAGCAGGCCGCCACGTCCATCGCCGATTCCTCCATGGAGGTGATCGATCTGCAGGGCGCGCTCCTGGCACCCGGCTTCGTCGACTCCCACATCCACCTGACGGAAACCGGAATCGCGCTGGAGGGCCTCCAGCTGGCCGGGGTGCGCTCCTCCGCTGAACTGCTCGACGCCGTCGCCGCCGCCTCCGCTTCCAGCGCGGACGGTCCCGTCCTGGGCCACGGCTGGGACGAGACCACCTGGGCCGATCCTGCCCTGCCCTCCCGGGACGAAATCGAACGCGCGGCCGGCGGCCGCCAGGTCTACCTGTCCCGCGTGGATGTCCACTCGGCGCTGGTATCGAACTCCCTGGCCGCATCGGCCGGACTGGACGGGCTCGACGGCGGCGGCGCCGGAAGCCAGGTCAAACGCGACGCCCACACAGCGGCCCGCCTGGCGGCCCGCCGGCTGCCGGCGGACGCCCTGCGCGCGTACCAGCAGCGCGCCCTCGCCGAGGCTGCGGCCAACGGCTACGTGGCCCTCGCCGAGATGGCCGCGCCGCATATCGGAAGCATCGAGGACCTGCGGCTCGCGGTGGCCTGGAACAGCACCTCCGGCGGTGGACCGACCGGGGTGGAAGGCGTGGCAGCGCCGGAGATCCTGCCGTACTGGGGCGAGCTCGCCGGATCCGCCGAACATGCCCAGTCCATCCTGGACGAATTGGGCCTGCCTGTACTGGGCCTGGCCGGTGACCTGAACATCGACGGCTCGATCGGCTCACGGACCGCCGCCCTGCGGGAGGATTACACTGACGCGCCCGGAGAGCGCGGCAACCTGTACCTCTCCGTGGCCGAGGCAGCCGCCCACCTCGCGGCGTGCTCCCTCCTGGGGATCCAGGCGGGTTTCCACGTGATAGGCGACGCCGGCCTGGACGCGGCCCTCGACGCCCTCGACCTCGCCGCGGCTGAGGTGGGGGAGCAGCGCGTCCGTGCCGCGGGGCACCGGTTCGAGCACGTCGAACTCGCGGATGCCGCGGCCATCAGCCGGCTGGCCCGCTATTCGGTCAGCGTCAGCGCGCAGCCGGTCTTCGACGCCCTGTGGGGGGGCGGGGACCGCCTGTACCAGCAGCGCCTCGGCTCCCGCCGGCTGGGAATGAATGCCTTTGGCAGCCTCTACGCGGCCGGTGTGCCGATCTGCTTCGGCAGCGACAGCCCAGTGACGCCGCTCCGGCCGTGGTCCAGCGTGCGAGCGTGCCTGCAGCACACCAATCCCGCCGAACAGATCTCCGCCCGCGCCGCGTTCCTCGGCCACACGCGGGCCGGCTGGCGGGCAGCCCGCTACCCCAACCCCATGGCCGGGCAACTGGTGCCGGGCGCTCCGGCCAGCTTTGCGGTCTGGGAGGTTGAGGAGCTCATGGTCCAGGTGGCCGACGGGCGCGTGCAGTCGTGGAGCACCGACCCGCGCGCCCGCACCCCGCTGCTGCCGGCGCTGGACACCGGCAGCGATCCTGCCTGCCTCCTGACGGTACGGGACGGCCAGGAACTCTATGCCAGCGGCGCCCTCCACGCCTGACCACCTGGCGCCTGATCCGTCCCGTCATCCAGCGCACGGAGCGGAAACATTTCCACCCGCGACCCCGCCCTGACCTGCACCGACAGACGAAACGGCAGGTCACGGCTCGGTTGACAGATCGGCCCGCCCCCGTAGCATTGAGGGGCAACGGAGGGTTGCGTACCGCGCAGACTCCGGCAGTCCCCGGTCCTTCCCAGGTTGCCGCACCCGCGGGAGCTTTACTTGGTCATGACCACGGGCACCCCCAGGGGGCGGGTCTACTTCGCAGCAGAAAACGGTTCCGGCGCCGCAATTCGTGGCCTGCCGGAACTGGCCCGAAGCGGGTGGACCTGCCCGGGCGGCCGCACGGCCGCCTCGCGGGCGCCCCACTGGCGCGCAACTCCCTATAATGGGAAGTTGCGCCTGAATATCCGGAACCATTGACTTTCGGCGCACCGACCGCTCCCTTCAAGGAAAGGCCTCGCTGTGCGTGTCCTCACCATCATCCCGACCTATAACGAGCTGGAATCGTTGCCCAAGACCCTCGGTCGCCTGCGCACAGCCGTGCCCGCCTCCGACGTGCTGGTTGTCGACGACAACAGCCCTGACGGCACGGGGCAGCTGGCGGACCGCATGGCCGCAGAAGACCGACAGGTCCACGTCCTGCACCGCGCCGGAAAGGCCGGCCTGGGAGCGGCGTACATCGCGGGCTTCAAGTGGGGCCTGGACGCCGGCTACGACATCCTCGTGGAGATGGACGCTGACGGCTCGCACCAGCCCGAGCAGCTGCCGCAGCTGATTGAGGCCGTGGAGCAGGGCGCGGACCTCGCCATGGGCTCCCGCTGGGTTCCCGGCGGCCGTGTGGTCAACTGGCCGCTCTACCGCCAGGCCATCAGCCGCGTCGGCAGCACGTACGCGCGGATCATGCTCGGAGTGAAGATCAAGGACGTCACCGGCGGCTTCCGCGCCTTCCGGCGGACCACCCTGGAGAAGCTGAACCTGGATGCGGTCGACTCGGTAGGCTATGGCTTCCAGGTGGATCTGGCCTGGCGCGTGGCCAAGCTCGGCCTGACCATCGTGGAACGGCCCATTACCTTCGTGGAGCGCGAGCTCGGCGCTTCGAAGATGAGCGGCAACATCGTCGTCGAAGCCATGATCAACGTCACCAAATGGGGACTCACGGCCCGCTGGAACAAGCTCCGGGGCAAGCAGGACAGCAGGCAGGACGCCTGAGGCGTGTCTCCCGGTCCGGGCATCGCCTGGGTATAGGGTCGGCCGGTATGGCGCTGCGACTTGTTCAGGTGAATTTCAAGGCTCGGGATGACTCAACGCTCGGCCGGTTTTGGGCGGAGGCACTCGGCTGGGGCGTGTCCAGCGAGGGACCCGGTGTGACCAATGTTGAACCCCCGGGTTTCGTCTGGCCGGACCCCGCCGCCGTCTGCATCGATGTCGTCACCGTCCCGGACCCCGAGACGGTGATCTACCGGACACGCCTCGATCTCGCCACCACCTCTGCGGCCCACCAGGCGGAGCTGGTCGCTCATCTCTTGGGGCTCGGTGCGACGCCCGCCGACGTCGGCCAGGGTGCTGAGCCCTGGACGGTTCTGGCCGACCCGGAGGGCAACCTGTTCCGCGTGCTGGAGCCCCGCCCGATCTACCAGGACACCGGGCCGATCGCCGCGGTGGTGGTCAGCTGTGCAGACCCGCGGGCCATGGCCGGGTTTTGGGGCGGGGCGACGGACTGGACCCTGCACGAGCTGGGCGATGATTACGCGAGGCTGCGTTCGGCCCAGGGTGTCGGGCCGTACCTTGAGTTCCTTCGCACGCCCGGCGTGCAGACCGTGTGGGGCCGTGTCCATCTCGACCTGATGCCATACCCGGGTGATGATCAAGCGGCGGAGGTTGCCCGGCTGCGGGCTCTGGGCGCCACTGACGCCGACGTCGGCCAAGGCGATGTGCCCTGGGTCTGCCTCGCCGATTCTGAGGGCAACGAGTTCTGCGTCCTCACCCCCGGCTGACGCAGAATCCCGGCTCCTGTGCGCGTCCAGACGGTGCAGCCGCAGGAGGCGCAGGGGAGGCGCAGAGCATGGACGCAGGAACAGAAAAAAGGGCCGGGCCCGCATCATTCGATGCGGGCCCGGCCCTTGCCGTAGCCGGTGCGCTGGGGGACTAGGCCGAGCGGCGTTCGCCGCGGCGTTCGCGCAGGATGGTGAGGCGATCTTCGAGGATCTGCTCAAGTTCGGGAAGCGAGCGGCGCTCCAGCAGCATGTCCCAGTGCGTGCGCACTGCCTTCTCGTTGCTGTTGACGGGGCGTTCGCCGTCCACCAGCAACGCCTCCTTGCCCGTTTTCGAAACCCAAACCGGGGGGATCTCGGCTTCCGAGGAGAATGTCACGAACACCTGCTCGCCATCCTCGCAACGGTATTCAACCCGCTGGCGCGGAGCCGGTTCGACGCCGGATTCGGTCTCCATGCTCTGTGCGCCAAGGCGCATACCCCGCAGGCTGCGATCGCTCATCTTTTCTCCCTCTATTCGGTTCGCAGGGTCAAGCCCTGCGTTGTCCGGGGACCGTCAGGCGCCGGACTTCTGGTTGCACCGCGCTGTACCGTACCTGGCCCGGTGTGGCCCGGCCAGATGACAGTCACCAGTGGACAAAACTCTTTGGAACGTCATTGGAATCAACGCTGTGCGGAGCGTTTTTGTTCCGGACGGCTGAACTGACCGGACAAATATTCAAGTATACGGGAGTGTTGCGGGCGCGGTAAAGCGAGTAGCCCCGCGGCGTGAACTGCGTATCCTGTACCCGCCCGGGCCGGCCTTAAGCTGGCTGGCCCCCGCAGCCGGGCCGAAACGGCCGGTCTGCGGGGGCCAGGACGGAACTATCCGATCCGAGAGACCCAGTGCGGGAGCAGGATCAGGGCCGGTTCCCTTGGCCGTCGGCTGCGGCGGGCGGTGAGTACGGTGCCACGTCCGGCGTTGAGGCCGTCTGCTCCTGCACCGCGCCCGCACCCAGTACGCTGCCGATCCCCTTGAGCGCCTCGCCAACCTCGCTGGGAATGATCCACAGCTTGTTCGAGGATCCCTCGGCAATCTTCGGGAGGGTCTGGAGGTACTGGTAAGCCAGCAGTTTCTGGTCCGGGTTGCCCTTGTGGATCGCGTCGAAGACCTTCTGGATGGCCTGCGCCTCGCCGTCGGCCCGCAGGATGGCCGCCTTCGCGTCGCCTTCGGCCTTCAGGATGGAGGACTGGCGCTGGCCTTCGGCGGTGAGGATCGCGGACTGCTTGGTGCCCTCGGCCGTCAGGATGGCGGCGCGGCGGTCACGTTCGGCCCGCATCTGCTTTTCCATCGAGTCCTGGATCGAGTGGGGCGGATCGATCGCCTTGAGCTCGACCCGGGAGACCCGGATGCCCCAGCGACCGGTCGCCTCGTCCAGGACGCCGCGGAGCTGGCCGTTGATCTGGTCGCGCGAGGTCAGCGCTTCCTCCAGGTTGAGGCCGCCAACCACGTTGCGCAGAGTGGTGGTGGTCAGCTGCTCCACTGCCTGGATGTAGTTGGCGATCTCGTAGGTGGCGGCCCGGGCGTCCGTGACCTGGAAATAGACCACGGTGTCGATCGAGACCACCAGGTTGTCCTCGGTGATGACCGGCTGCGGCGGGAAGGACACCACCTGCTCCCGCAGGTCGAGCAATGGCAGCAGGCGGTCCACAAACGGGATCAGCAGGGTAAGTCCGGGATTCAGGGTGCGTTGGTATTTACCCAGCCGTTCAACGACGCCGGCACGGGCCTGTGGAATGATCCGGACCGACCGGACCAGCACAATAATTACAAACACAATTAGTACCAGCAGCACAATTGCGACTGCGATATTCATACATCACCTATTCCCCAGTTGTTTTGTTTAGTCTCGCGCCGGCAGCGCCGCACCGGCCGGACAGCAGTGCCCGCCGGACAGCGCCCCTTATTGGACGGCGGATTCCGGTTGCGGGGCCACGATCGCGGTGGCCCCTTCGATGGCACTGACCACAGCCTGCTGTCCGGGCGCCAGCACTCCCGATTCGGACCGCGCACTCCAGACGTCCCCGCCAATCTTGACGAGCCCGCCGTTTTCGCTCACAGCCTCCATGACGACGGCGGATTCGCCGATGAGGCGTTCAATGTTGGTGCGCTGATCCGCCGGTCCCCGGTGGAGATGCTTGAGGGCCACCGGCCGGACGAAGCCGATCATGAGCAGGGACACGACGCAGAAGGCGATGATCTGCAGCCACGGATCGGCGCCGGCGAAGTCCGCCACAAGCCCGGCGAGGGCGCCGCCGCCGAGCATGATGAAGAACAGATCGAGTGTGATCATCTCGACCACGGCAAACAGGAGAAAGAGCGTGAGCCACAACGCCCACCAATTCTCGATCAGCCATTCAGACATCAATTCCCCCTAGAGTTCCGGGAGCTGCAGGCACAGGTCCCCAGTAACTGTGATTCCATCCTAAGCGGAAAGGCAATAGCTGGGACCGGCGGTGGGGAATTGATGGCCAAAGTGGCCAAGTCGTTATTTCGCGGGTCGATTCCCCGGCCTGGCCTTCCGCCCCCGTCCCCTCCCGGGGGTGGTTTCAGGGCGTACCTGACGGCACCCGCGAAGCGGCGGGAGCGGGAATGGTCAGCGGATGGGTTGAAAGACGCTGATCCGGAAGCGGGCCGAGACGGAGGTCCGCTCCGGAAGCGCGGCCTCGAGGGCTACCAGTGCGGCGCGGTCCAGGTGGTGGCCGGCCGGTCCCATGTAGGCCAGGTTGGCGACGTCGCGCGGGCCAAGGGTTAATGCCAGGTCCAGATCAGATGCTGCGACGGGCGCGAAGTGCTGGCCCAGGGACGCGGCGAGCCGCTCGTCTTTGGCCGGCTCGATCCCCAGCATCCCGGCCGGCCCGGCAACCTCCGCCAGGTGGCCGGGCCGCGGTGTGACCACGACAAGGCGGCCGCCGGGGCGGAGGACCCGGGCGAACTCGGGCGCGTTGCGCGGCGCAAAGACCACGGTGACGACGTCGACGGCGTTCTCCGCGACCGGCAACGGCTGCCAGACGTCCCCGACGACGTTCAAAGCCTCGGGGTTCAGCCTGGCTGCGCGACGCAGGGCGAACTTGGAAATGTCCAGGCCGATTGCCGCGGCCGGACCACTGTTTGCGGCCCGGTCCAGCACGGCCCTGAGGTAGTGGCCGGTGCCCGTTCCGGCGTCGAGCACGAGGGGCCGGCCGGCGGGGGCCTCCCGGAGCGCCGGTGTGGCGAGCCCGGCCACGGCATCGGCCAGCGGCTGGTAATGCCCCGCGGAGAGGAAGTCGAAGCGGGCCGCCACCATTTCTGCGCTGTCGGCTTCAAAAACCGTCCCCTTGCCGACCAGGAAGTTGAAGTAGCCCTGTCTGGCCGCGTCAAAGCTGTGGCCGGCTCCGCACACCAGGGTGCGGGCGCCGCCAGTGAAGTGGAGGCCCTGGCGGCACACCGGGCACAGGAGGGGGAGATCGGCGGCGGGCATAGCTTTCATCCTATGCGCGGATCGCAGGCCCGCCGCGCGGACGGGACATTGGCTACAGGGGCGCCGGGCACCGGGAACGCCGCGGCGTGCCTCGCCGCACCGGCGCAACGTGAGGTGTTTCACAGCGGGCACGCCACGGGCTAGGCTCGCAATCGTGAAATCTGAACATCTTCCGCTGCTCAATTCCGTGTCCGCTCCTGCCGTGCACCCCGACGGTTCCCGCGCCGTGGTCTCCGTGCTCCGCCCGGACTTCGATGCCGATGCCTACGTGGGCCAGCTGTGGACCGTGCCCCTGGGCCAGGACCCGACCCACCCGGACTTCAACGACCCGGACCAGAGGCCACGCCGGCTGACCCGGGGCTTCCGTGACACAGCACCGGACTTTTCACCTGACGGCCGTGCCCTTGGGTTCCTGCGTGCGGCAGCGGACGGAAAGCCGCAGCTGTTCGTGGTGGAAGCCGCCGGCGGCGAACCCCAGCTGTTGACGGCGGCCCCACTGGGGGTCAGCTCCTTCACGTGGTCGCCTGATTCCCGCAGCATTCTCTTCAGCGCCAGGACGCCTGACGAGGGCCGGTATGGCAGCGTCGACGGCGTGAGTGCGGGCAGCGAGGACGCCCGGCTGATCACGGATTTCCAGTACCGGATGAACGGTGTTGGCTACATCGCTGACAAGCCGCTTCAGCTGTTCATCCTCGAGGTGCCGCAGCTTGACGCCGAACCGAAGGTGGCGCCGGCCGGACGCGCCCTGAAGGCCCTCGGCACCGCGGCCGATCCCGCGGAGAATGCTGCCGGGCTGCTGCCGGCCGCCAAACAACTCACCACCGCACCAGCGGACCACAACGGCGCCGGCTTCAGCGCCGACGGCGGCACCATCTTCTTCACCGCCGCCCTGCACGATGAGCGGGACACTGACCTCGTCAGTGGAATCTACGCGCTGCCTGTTGCCGGAGGGCAGCCGCAGGCTGTGGTGCCGGCCAACGCCGGACGGCAGAGCATCAGCGCCGTGCGCCAATCCGCCGATGGGCTGTGGCTCTTCTTCCTGGCCCAGGATCTGGGCGCATCCGGGCTGGACTTCGTGGCCAGGAACACCGTCCTCTATGCGATGCCTGCCGACGGCGGACACGCCACGGCGCTCAGCGATGCCGAGGCGCTGGACCTGTCCGGCGGCAGCCGGCTGGAGCTGCGCGGCGGCGCGGGCGCCCTGGTGCTGAACAATGCGCGGGGAACCGTCGAGCTGCACGAATTCGTTGCGACGGGCGGCCACACCGTCCTCCTGGAAGGCAACCGGGTGGTGACCGGCGCCGCGGAGGGTGGCGGAACGCTCGTGGTGAGTTTCAGCGATTCGACGACGGCCGGTGATGTTGCCGTGCTCGAGCGCGGGCAGGTGCGCCGCCTGACGGACTTTTCCGCCCAGCTGCGGAGCGTGGCGGGGATCAGCGAGCCGCAGGAACTGACATTGGCCTCGGCCGACGGGTACCCGGTCCATGGCTGGCTCGTGAAGCCGGCGGGCCCTGGCCCGCACCCGGTGCTGCTGAACATCCATGGCGGCCCGTTTGCCCAGTTCGGAGTGGCGTTGTTCGACGAAGCGCAGGTCTATGCAGGGGCCGGTTACGCCGTGCTCATGTGCAATCCGCGGGGTTCTGCCGGTTACGGCCAGGCACATGGCCGGTCCATCAAGGAGCGGATGGGAACCGTGGACATGCAGGACGTCCTGGCGTTCCTGGACGGGGCAGTGGGGAAGTTCGAGGATCTGGACTCCGCCAATGTCGGCATCATGGGCGGATCCTACGGCGGCTACCTGACGGCGTGGACCATCAGCCACGACCACCGTTTCCGGGCCGCCATAGTCGAGCGTGGTTTCCTGGATCCCGTGAGCTTCACCGGTTCGTCCGACATCGGCTGGTTCTTCGGTGGCGAGTACACCGGCCCGGCGGCGGAGCAAATGGAGGCCCAGAGTCCCATGGCGCGCGTGCAGCATGTACGGACGCCGTCGCTGGTGATCCACAGCGAGGAGGACCTCCGGTGTCCCGTGGAGCAGGGCCAGCGGTACTTCACCGCCCTCAAGCAACAGGGGGTCGAGACCGGATTCCTGGTCTTCCCCGGCGAGAACCATGAGCTGTCCCGCTCCGGCACCCCGCACCACCGGAAGCAGCGGTTCGATGAAATCCTGAAGTGGTGGGCCCGCTACCTGCCGTCCGCATCGAATCCGGCGCCGCAGCCCTAGCCCTGGCCCGCAGGCTTAGTCCGCGGCCGGGTCCGGCAGGAACCCGAGTTCCTGCCGGGCGCGGCTGATGTCCGGCTGGGCCCAGCGGGCGGCGTATTCGGCATTGTTGCTGATGGAGCGCAGCTCGGCCCGGTCCAGGAAGAGGATCCCGTGGAGGTGGTCGGTTTCATGCTGGACAATCCGGGCCTGCCAGCCGGAGAAAGTCTGCTGGAGTTTCGTGCCGTCCGGCGCCGTGAAATCGAGCTGGACTGATTCCGGCCGCACGACCGCCGCCTGCAGGCCGCCAATGGAGAGGCAGCCTTCGTAGAACGCCGCGGACTTCGCGCCCAGGGGACGATAGCCCGGGTTCAGCATGGCAAAGAACGGCAGCGCCTCCCGCCCGCGGACGGCAGCGACGTCGGGATCGACGTCGAACTGGTCCTCCAGGACAGCGATCTGCAGCGGAATCCCCAGCTGTGGGGCCGCCAGGCCCACGCCTGGGGCCTTGTGCATCACGCTGCGCATGAGGTCGATGAGGTGACCGAGCTCGGCATCAGTCAACTGGCCATCGTACGGCGCCGCCACGTGCCGGAGCACCGGGTGTCCGGCCTGGACAATCGGCGGGAGGATGCCGGCGCTCAGGATTTCCTGGACGGTCTCGCTTATCCGGGCGGCGCTGTAGTCGGTGGGCCTGGCGTCGAAGGGCATGCCCCCACACTACTGGCGCCCGCACGCCTTTGTAACAAAGTCGTAGATGCGGGCGCGAAGTTGGCTGCCGGCGTCGATCTTCAGGATTCCCTCGCGGCCCGCCACCCTGACCTGCAGGGGCAGGAGGGTGCCCACCTTGTCTTCGGCCACTGCATGGGGATCGCAGCGGGAGGGCCTGATGCCGAGGCGCACTTGGGCCGGGGTCCCGCCGGCGCGGACCGTCACCGACCGGGGCCACGGGGCTTGTGAGGCCTCCGCCAGCAGCGTGGTTTCCTCGATCCGGTCTATCACCAGTTCACCGGCACCGGCGGCGCGCGGTTGCAGCAGCAGACGCACCACGGCGGTCCGACCGTCCGCGGCGACCTCAAGCTCGGGATCCAGCGCGATCGTGGCGACGGCCGAGGCTTCCCGGGCCAGGCACAGCTCCGAATTGTTCCGCGCCAGGACGCCGAACGGGTCTGGTGCCGGGGCCATGGCCGGGACCGGCACGGCACCTTCCGGCGTGGCCAGCCGCAGGGATACACGGGCGTCGCCCGCAGCCCCGGAGGTGGCTCCCGGCCCGGCCGGGCTGCCGCAATCCGGGGCGGGCAGCGGCGCCGGCAGGCTCTTGGGCTGTCCGGGCGGAAGCTCGATCCCGCCGGTGCGGGCGGACCAGATGATCGGGGCCGCGAAGAGAGGGCTGGTCAGTTCCGCGCCGAGGACCGTCAGGGCATGGCCGGTGGTGTTCGTGAGCTGGATTTCGATGATCTGCTTGCTGTAGTTGTCGCGGAACTGGCTGATTTCCGCGGTCACGGGTCCTGCGGGGATCGGGGTCGCCGACGCCGTCGCGCTTGCCGGGGAGGCGGTGCCGCCGGCCGTTCCGGAGCTGCATGACGCCGCCGCGCCGAGCAGCACCGTGGCGGCCGCTGCCCGCAACGCCCAATACGATGCGGCGCCGCGCATCCCGGGAAGTCCGTCCATGCGCACAGTCTATTCCGGGGCAAACCTGTGCCAATGCGTTGCCTAGTGCATCGTAAAACGGCGGGCGATCAGGGAATTCACCGGCGGAACTGCGGCGACGCCTGCGATGCCACAGTTCCGCAGCGCCAGGAGACGGTCCGTGAGGGGCCGGCCCAGGGCCATGTTGATTTCCGCCTGGCGTGCGGCCCTCGCCGCCGCCCTCAACCGGGTCCGCTCAAAGGTCTGGAGGCGATCCGCGACATCCTGGCCGCGCACGGCCGCCGAGACGATCGGTGCCAGCGCCGCCGCGTCCAGCCAGCCGAGGTTCATGCCCTGCCCGCCGATGGGGCTCACCTCGTGGGCCGCATCCCCGATCATCACCACCCGGCCGGCCACCATCCGGGGGGCCAGGCGCGTGCGGACGCCGAAGCGGCTGAGCATGCTGTTGGTCCCGGCGTCGATGGCGAGCCCCGTCCGTTCGCGCACGCAGCCCATGAGCCACCGGGCGTCCGCGCCGGGTCCGCCGGCTGCTGGTCCACCGGGCGGGGAATCGCCGGCCGGGGAGTCGCCGGTGCCGAGCCGGACCACCCAGCGGCGGAGCTGGCCGGGCAAGGGGAACGACTCCACGATGCCGGCGCCGGAGAGGAACAGTGCCGCGTCCGGACCGAACCCGGTGCCGTCCGCGAAGTCACCCATCAGGTAACTGTCCGGGTACTCTTTCACGCGCACGTCGGCGCCCTGCAGCGCCCGCACCGTGGAACGCACGCCGTCGGCGGCAATGACCAGCGGCGCCGAATAGCGCAGGGTGCCACTCTTGGAGTCGGCTTCCACGCTGACCCGGCCGCCGTCGTCGGACAGTCCGGTGAGGCGGACGCCGCGGTGCAGGGCGCCGTCGCCGAGCTCGTTGACCCGCCGTTCCAGGTGCGCCTCAGTACGGGCCTGGGGCAGGGACAGGACGAACGGAAAGCGGTCCGAGACGCCGGCAAAAGACATCCGGGCGAGGCATTTTCCGCCGGCCAGTGCCATACCTCGGCGGATCTGGACCCCCTCGGCAATCATGGCCTCGGCAACTCCGGTTCCCGCGAGCGCGGCCAGCGCCGGCGGATGGATGCCGATGGCGCGCGACTGCGGCTCCGGTGCGCCCCGCTGTTCCAGCACCTGCACATCCACGCCGTCCTGCAGCAGCAGCGCGGCCATGAACAGCCCCACCGGACCGGCACCGATGATCAGAACCTCAGCCACTGGCGCCGGACCCTGACTGGTAGCCGCCGCCGGGAGTGCCGTGCAGCAGCAGGTTCCGGAAGGGGGCGTGGCGGGCGACGGTCCAGCCCGGGGGAGCGGCGGCGGCCAGCTCCGCGGCGGTGTAGCTTCGGCGGATCGAGGTCAGCCCGTCCTGCCGGATGTAGGAGCCGGTGAGCACCCAGGAGCCGGCAGAGAACAGCGCGTAGGCGGCGGGGCTGCGGCGGATGTCGTTGTGGACCACTGTGCCGCGGGACAACCGGGCCGACTCGGCGAGAAACGCTTCCAGCCCGTCAAGGTGGTGCAGGACATGGTTGGATACCACGAGGTCGTACCGGTGGCCCTCTTCGAGCAGCTCCGCGCTGGCCGCCTGGCGGAACGTCACGTCCGCCGTCGCGTGGCGGGCGCGGGCGAACAGGATCGCCCGCGGATCCGGGTCAATAGCGGTGACCTCGAGAGGCAGTCCGTCCCGGGCCGCCCACCGGGCCAACAGCACGGAAACGTCGCCCCCGCCGCACCCGATATCCAGCAGGGACGTGACGGAAGCAGTGGACAGCCGGGGCCTGATCCGGGACCGGTAGATGCCGCGCCAGCCGGCGACGGCACGGTTGACAAGCGCAAACTGGGCATACGTGCGCTCCAGGCGGCCGGGGTCGCAGCCCGGCAGGTCCATTTCCTCGACGGCGTCGGATGCGCGGTCCCGCAGGAGGGCCGCCCGAAGGTGTTCCGTGCCCCGCTTCGCGCTGAACGGTTTCAGCGTGGCCGCTTTCAGACCCGCACCGCTACGGACTGTGCTGGTTCCGCAGTTGGCTCCTGCCGCAAAGCTGCGGCGGGCCGCGGGGCCGCCACCCGGGTGAAGAGCGCCGTCTCGACCGTCAGGCCCGGACCGAAGGCCATGGAGCAGATCCGTTCCGCACCCGGGCCGGCCCCGGCATCGTCTGCCGCATCGTCCGCTGCCGGCAGTTCGAGGATGTGCTTGAGGACGAACAGGACGGTGGCGCTGCTCATGTTGCCGAAGTTCCGGAGGGTTTCGCGGGCCGGGACCAGCTGCTCGTCGCTGAGCTCCAGCCTGGACTGGACCTTGTCCAGAATGCTCCGGCCGCCCGGGTGGATGCCCCAGTGCTCGATCTCCCGGTAGGGGAGCCCCTTCAGCGAGCCGTCGCGGGACAGGAGCGGTTCCAGCGCGCCAATGATGTGATCATCGATGATGTGCGGGACATAGTTGCCCAGCACCATCTCGAAGCCCTCGTCACCGATGTTCCAGGCCATCGAGTCCTCCCCGACGGGCGTCAGGACGGTTTCGAAGTGGTCCAGCCGCAGCAGGGGCGTTTCCCCGGGGATGTCCCGCGCTGTGATGATGGCCGCGGCAGCGCCGTCGGCGAACAACGCCGACCCCATGATGGTGTCCGGATCATTGGAGGTCCGGACGTGAAGGGAACAGAGTTCGGCGCAGACCACCAGCACCGTCGCCTGCGGATCCGCCTCGCAAAAGGACTTCGCCGCCCGCATCGCCGGGAAGGCTGCATAGCAGCCCATAAAGCCGAGGTGGTACCGCTGGACAGCCGGATTCAGGCCGAGGGCCCGGACAATCTTGTAGTCCGGGCCGGGATTGAAGAATCCGGTGCAGGAAACCGTGATCAGGTGGGTGATGTCCCGCTCCTCGACGCCCGGGCAGGCATCGAGGGCTTTCTGGGCTGCTTCAATGAAAAGCTTGGTCGCTTCCGTGGCGAAAATGCCGTTCCGGGTCTTGGTGCTGGGGCTGAGCACCAGGCCGGTGGCGGGGTCGAAGAACTGGGGGTTTTCCGCCTTGCTGTCCGCGGTGAGTTCCTCCACCGCCGTGTGCCGCGTGTCGATGGCTGCAGAGTCAAAGCACGTGTTGACGAGCCGGGATCCGAGCCGGGTGAGGCCCGGCTGGGCGGCGAACACGGCCCTGGCCTCGGGCTGGACCAGAATGGTTGGCGGGACTGCAGTTTCCAGAGACCTCAGGTAGACCGTCATGGTTCATTCTCAGCGAGCCTGCCGCCAAAGACAATGGAACGGCCGGAGATTCAGGAACACCTCCGGGCTGGACAACTCCGGCACGACGTAGCACGATCGCACTTGTGACCAGCAAACCCGACCGGGCGCAGCGCTTGCGCGACCTCGCGCTGTTACGCCGCGTCCGCGACCGAATGGACCGGGAATACGCACAGCCGCTGGATGTCGAGGCCCTCGCCCGCGGCGCCCACATGTCCGCGGGGCACCTCAGCCGCGAGTTCCGCCTGGCGTACGGCGAGTCGCCGTACAGCTATCTCATGACACGGCGCATAGAACGCGCGATGGCCCTGCTGCGCCGCGGCGACCTGAGCGTCACCGAGGTCTGCTTTACGGTCGGCTGCTCGTCGCTGGGCACCTTCAGCACCCGCTTCACCGAACTGGTTGGCGTGCCGCCCAGCGTCTACCGGCGCGAGGCTGCCAGGGCAACCGCAGGGATGCCCTCATGCGTCGCGAAACAGGTCACCAGACCGGTCAGGAATCGAGAAGTCCCGGCCCCCGAACCGCAACTAGCATGAAGTCCATGGACATCAACATTCACGCGAGTTTCCTCCCACACAACGATCCCGACGCCGCCTTGGCCTTCTACCGGGACACCCTCGGCTTCGAGGTCCGCAACGACGTCGGCTACGGCGGGATGCGCTGGATCACGGTCGGCCCGGCCGGCCAGCCGGACACATCCATCGTCCTGGAACCGCCGGCCGCCGATCCCGGCGTCACCGACGAAGAGCGCGGCACCATCGACGAGATGATGGCCAAGGGCACCTATGCGCGCATCCTCCTGGCCACCAAGGACGTCGACGCCACCTTCGAGCGGCTGCAGGCCAGCGGCGCCGAGGTGGTCCAGGAACCGACAGAGCAGGCCTATGGGGTGCGCGACTGCGCCTTCCGCGATCCCGCGGGCAACCTGATCCGCATCCAGCAGCCGATCTAAGGTGCCCGCCGGCCACCGCCGGACCAGCCGCCAGCTGGTTAGATAGAGCCAGTCGACGACGACGGGGACGCTTGGGGCTGCCCCGCCCAACAGATGGAGACACGATGAGCATTGCCACGAGCACGGACACGCAGCCGCCCGCGCTGCATGAAGCGGACAGCCACGACCTGATCCGCGTGCAGGGCGCACGGGAGAACAACCTCAAGGACATCAGCGTCGAGATCCCGAAGCGCCGCTTGACGGTGTTCACCGGCGTGTCCGGCTCGGGCAAGAGCTCGCTGGTTTTCGCCACCATCGCCGCCGAGTCGCAGCGGATGATCAACGAGACCTATAGCGCGTTTGTGCAGGGCTTCATGCCCAACCTGGCGCGGCCCGAGGTGGACCACCTGGAGGGGCTGACGACGGCGATCATCGTTGACCAGGAGCGGATGGGCGCCAACCCCCGGTCCACCGTCGGCACCGCCACCGACGCGAACGCCATGCTCCGGATCCTCTTCAGCCGTCTGGGCATGCCCCGCATCGGGCCACCCACTGCCTTCTCCTTCAACGTCCCGACGCGCAAGGCGAGCGGGGTGATGAGTACCGAGAAAGCCGGCGGCCGGGTCGAGCGGAGCGTGGTGCGCGATGTGGTCTACCTGGGCGGCATGTGCGCACGCTGCGAGGGGATGGGCTCGGTTTCGGACTTCGACCTCACCGCGTTGTACGACGACAGCAAATCGCTCAGGGAGGGTGCCCTGACGATCCCCGGCTACAGCATGGACGGCTGGTACGGCCGGATCTTCAGCGGCGCCGGCTTCGACATGGACAAGCCGATCGCGAAGTTCACCAAGAAGGAAATGCACGACCTCCTCTACAAGGAGCCCACCAAGATCAAGGTCGAGGGCATCAATCTGACCTACGAGGGCGTGATCCCGAAGATCCAGAAGTCGATGCTCTCCAAGGACGTCGACGCCATGCAGCCGCACATCCGGGCCTTCGTGGAACGCGCCATCACGTTCCAGGCCTGCCCCGAGTGCGACGGCACCCGGCTGAGCCCGGAGGCCAGGTCCGCGAAGATCCAGGGCAAGAACATCGCGGACCTCTGCGAGATGCAGATCAGCGACCTCGCCGCATGGATCCGCGAGCTTGACGCCCCTTCCGTCGCACCCCTGCTGAAAGGCCTGCAGCACCTGCTCGACTCGTTCGCCGAAATCGGGCTGGGTTACCTCTCGCTGGACCGTCCGGCGGGCACCCTGTCCGGCGGCGAGGCCCAGCGCACCAAAATGATCCGGCACCTGGGCTCGTCCCTTACCGACATCACCTACGTCTTTGACGAGCCGACGATCGGCCTGCACCCGCATGACATCGAACGGATGAACCAGCTGCTGCTGCAGCTGCGGGACAAGGGCAACACCGTGCTCGTCGTCGAGCACAAGCCGGAGACCATCGCCATCGCCGACCACGTCATTGACCTTGGCCCCGGCGCGGGTACGGCGGGCGGCAGCGTGTGCTTCGAGGGAACCGTGGAGGGCCTGCGGGCGAGCGACACCATCACCGGGCGGCACCTCGACGACCGGGCCAGGTTGAAGGACTCCGTGCGTACCCCGTCCGGCACGCTCGAGGTGCGGGGCGCCTCGACGCACAACCTCAAGGACGTGGACGTCGACGTCCCGCTCGGCGTGCTCTGCGTCGTCACGGGTGTTGCAGGTTCGGGCAAGAGCTCGCTGATCGACGGCTCGGTGGACGGCCGGGCCGGTGTGGTGGTGATTGACCAGGGCGCCATCAAGGGTTCGCGGCGCAGCAACCCTGCGACGTACACGGGCCTCCTCGAGCCGATCCGCAAGGCGTTCGCGAAGGCCAACGGCGTGAAGCCGGCGCTGTTCAGCTCCAATTCGGAGGGTGCCTGCCCCACCTGTAACGGCGCGGGTGTCATCTTCACCGAGCTCGGTGTCATGGCCACGGTCGAATCCACCTGTGAGGACTGCGAGGGCCGGCGGTTCCAGGCAGCAGTTCTGGAGTACACGTTGGGTGGCCGGAATATTGCCGAGGTGCTGGCCATGTCGATGACCGAAGCCGCGGTGTTCTTCAGCGAAGGGGAGGCCCGCACCCCGGCGGCCCACAAGATCCTCGACCGGCTCGTCGACGTCGGGCTGGGCTACCTCACCCTGGGCCAGCCGCTCACCACGCTGTCCGGTGGCGAGCGGCAGCGCGTCAAGCTCGCCACCCAGATGGCGGAGAAGGGTGATGTCTACGTCCTCGACGAGCCCACCACCGGCCTGCATCTCGCCGACGTCCAGAACCTTTTGGGACTCCTGGACCGGCTCGTCGACTCCGGCAAATCGGTCATCGTCATCGAGCACCACCAGGCGGTCATGGCGCACGCCGACTGGATCATCGACCTTGGTCCCGGCGCCGGGCACGACGGCGGCCGGATCGTTTTCGAGGGCACGCCCGGCAGCCTTGTGGCCGCCCGCTCCACCCTCACCGGCGAGCACCTCGCGGCTTACGTCGGTTCAGTGGCTGAAAACAGCATCAAGTGAACGAATGCGGTGAATCGGGGGACTAATCTGGGGGCGTGGCAAGCATTCGAGACGCTCAAAAGCAGATGACCCGCCGGCTTTTCCTCGACAAGGGGCTGGAGCTTTTCGAGGAGAAAGGGTTCGCCGCCACCACGGTGGATGACATCTCCGCTGCCGTGGGCACCACCAGGGCAACCTTCTATTCGCATTTTCCGTCCAAAGCCCAGCTCATGCGCTCGCTCGTCGAGCGGTCCAACGAGATGCTGACGGAGGCCGATGTCCCGCCGCTGCATTCGGTGGTGGAGTCCGGAGACCGCGAGCTGATCAGGGTCTGGCTGGCCCGGAAATTTGACCAGTGGGCCGACATCCGCCCCTATGTTGTGGCGGCTCACCAGGCCGCGGCCAGCGAACCGGACATCCAGGCGGCTTTGGACCAGTGGTTCGACACGGCGATCGACGACATGCAGGCGGGCCTCGACAGCGCCGGGCGTTTTGCCCCGGCCAGCCGCCGGGTCCGCTGCGCGCTGGCCTTCGGCGAGCTGGAGTTCTTTTCCCGGCGCTGGATGCGGCTCGGCTGGACCGTGGACCGCGATACTTCACTGGATCTGATGGTCGAGAACTGGTGCTTCCTGCTGGCTGAGTGAGCAGGCAACACCAGGGCGCAGCCTGTTGGCTGCGCCCTGGTGTTGTCAGCTGCCGCATGGCATCAGCGCGCCTGGACGACCGCCGGCTGGCCCTCCGCCGGTTGGCGGGAGGTGAACGGCAGGACCAGCCTGGACTGGTGGGCGGCGTCGCGGTAGATCTTGTGGGTGACGGGCCGACCCACCGGCAGATGGAAGGCATCCGGCGGCAGCAGCGCGTTGTGCTCGTCGGCCAGCGGCTCGCCGTTCGAGAGCTCTGCGATGAGCTTGTGGCCCGGCTTGAAAGTGTTCGCGAACGGATAGAGGCGCAGGACGTACTCCTCGATCGTCCCCGGCTCCACCGGCACACTGCGGGTGTGCGGGTGGATCGGGTTGCCCTCGGTGCTGCGGTCGTCAAGTTCGCGGTGCGAGGCCTTCAGGTATCCGCTGGTGATCAGCTGGCGCGCGCCGGTGGGCGCGTAATCCCACAGGCGGAGGATGAAGTTGGTGTCCGGCTGGTCGATCTCGGCGAAGATGTGCGCGGCACCGGTGCCGATCATCTCCGTGTCCTCCTCGAAGGCAGGCGTGGACCAGCTGATGATCTCCACCTTGTCGGTCACTGTCAGCGGCGCCTGGTAGAAGCCGTCCGGGGCGGCGTACTCCGCGCCCATCAGCTCGGGCTCGGTCGACAGTTTGTGCCGCGGGCGCAGATAGAGGGACTTGTACTCGACGTCCTTCGGCGGCCACGCCTCCGCAGTTACCAGCTCACGCGAGCCCTCCACGAAGACGCTCACGGCCGGCTCGTCCATGACGCCGTTGTCGATGCCCTTGATCCAGTAGTCGTACCACCGGAACATCTTGTCGTGTTCTTCGATGAAGGGACGCGACTGCATCGGCGGGTACGGGCCGATGTCCAGCTTCTTGGGGCCCTTCAGCTCCTTGAACAGCTCAATCGTGCCGTCCATCGTCCAGCCGCGGCCCTGGTCGATCTGCAGGTAGACCGGGATATCGATGTTCGGGGCCAGCGTGATGGGGTTGCGCTCCTCGTACCAGTCCCCGTCGAGCTCGTTCATCACAATGTCGAACCAGGCCTCGTGGTTCTTCGGGTAGTTCAGGACATGGACCAGGTTCGGCCAGGCGGCCACGTCCGGGTCCGCAAGACGCGTGGCAACCAGCTTCGTCAATTCCCCGGGGGAGTACTTCTCGATCATGCGGGACTTGACGTTGTCCGTGAACGCCCAGCCGGAATCGCCGCCGCGGCCCTCGCGTGCAGCACGCGGCATGAACCACATGATGCCGCCATGGTAGGTGGTCTCGTAGAAGTCGTAGTGGCCGCCGGAGACAAAGATCGCCTTCAGGTGCGGCGGCCGCTCGGCCGCTGCCAGCACCTGCATGGAGCCGAAATAGGAGATGCCGACCATGCCGACGTTGCCGTCGCACCACGGCTGCGCGGCGACCCACTCGATGAAGTCGTAGGCGTCCTGGCCAAGCGACACGCCACCGGCGTTGTAATTGCCGATATGTTCGCCGCCGGAGTGACCCGAGCCGCGCAGGTCGCCAATGACGTGAACGTAGTCCTCCTTGACGATGCGGGCGATGTCGCCGGCCTCGATGCAGCCGTCCCACATCGGGCTGGGGCGCCGCTGTGGCGGGGTTGTGAGGGCCAGCGCCTGCAATTCTTTGCCGTAGGGGCTCAGGGCTACGAGGGCGGGGCGCGGTTTGTCCCCGGTACCGTGATAGGCGTCCGCGGCGAGCTCGACGCCGTCCCGCATCGGGACCCGGAGGTCCTTGCGGACGGCGATTTTCTCCGCGCCGGCATCCAACATCTTCAGGTCATCCATGGGTGCGAAGCTCCTCATCTTTGGTCAGGCCGTCAAAGGCCGTGCGGTAGCCGTGGAGCGTCGTGAAGAACGGGGACGGCTCGAGGCTGGGGTCGCCCGCGTAGCCGAGTTCTGCAGCGACGCGGGCGAAGGGCGAGTATGGCGAGTCCGTCTCCTGGAGGCCGTCGCGAAGGTACCGGCGGGCGGCGTCGTCGATTCGGGTCTCGAGGTCCAGGCTTCCCTGCAGGGCATTCCGGGCCGCCTCACGGTCCAGTTCAACGCCGTACGGCACGCCGTCAGCGTCCCGGTACGGGTGGCCCAGGTACAGGTGTTGCGGGCGGACGTCGTCGCGCAGGTACCGCAGGCTTGAGCGGTAGGCGGCCGGATCCTCGTAGCCGGGGAAGCCGTTGGCCGCTCCGTGGATCTGCACGGCGTCGCCGACGAAGACCGACTGCTGCCCGTCCACGACGTAGGCGACGGACCCGGCCGTGTGGCCGGGGATGTGGTGGACCGAGACGGTGACGTCCCCGCCCAGGGCGAGGGTCTCGCCGCCCTTAACCAGCATGGTCGGCTCCATCTCGCCGGAGATGACGTGGTTCGCGGCTTTCGTCTGCTCCTCGATGGCATTCGGATTGTCGATGTACTGCTGGCGCACGTCCACGTACTGGTCGACGTGCGCGCTCCGGGAGCGCAGCAGAGGCGCGTCGGCCTCGTGGATCACGACCTTCGCGCGCCGTCCGGTGAGCTCCCATAGGGCGTGCGCACCGCCGAGGTGGTCGATGTGGCCGTGGGTCAGCAGGATCCAGCGCACGTCCTCGATCCGGCGGCCGATCGCCTCCAGTGCCGGGACCATGCCTTCGGCAGGGGAGGACGCGATCCCGGTGTCGACAATGGCGGGCTCGGGGGCGTCGATGAAGAAGCTGTAGAGTCCGAACCGGCCCYACGGCGAGACCAGGGGATGAACAGCGACTGGCCCCGTCATTGCCCGGCCCCCGCGTTCAGGAAGTCGCCTGCTTCCTCGAAGGCCCGGTAGAACTCCGGGATCCAGGAAAAGTTCTGGACAAAGCCGTGGTTGGCCCCCGCGTAGCGGCTGACGGCCGCCACGACGCCGGCCTCCGCCAGTCGCTGGCCGTAAAGTTCGCCCTCATCGCGAAGGGGGTCGTGCTCGGCGGTGATGACGAGCGCCGCCGGCAGGCCTGTGAGGTCATCGCGCTTGATGGGGGAGACGAGCGGGTCCGCCGGGTCCGCCCCGCTCTCCAGGTAAAAGGAGTTGAACGGCTTGAGGCCCGCCGTCTCCAGCCCGAATCCTTCGGCGTTCTCCCGCAGCGAGGCGTAGCGGTCGACGTCGAAGTCCAGGTCCAGGGACGGGTAGAAGAGGACCTGATGCGTGATCCGGTCGAACCCGTCGTCGTGGGCCATCGCTGCGACGGCAGCGACGAAGTTGCCGCCCGAACTGTCGCCGGCGATGGCGAGGTTCTTGCCGTCCCAGCCCAGGCTCTTACCCTGCTCGGCGGCCCAACGGACCACCCCGTAGCAGTCGTCGAGGGCGGCAGGGAAAGCAGCCTCAGGCGCCAGGCGGTAGCCGACAGAGATGACCTTATGACCGGTCTCCTTGGCCAGGGCCCGGGCAACGTGGTCGTGCGTGTCCAGGCTGCCGAGGAAGAACGCCCCGCCGTGGAGGTACACCAGAAGCCCATGAGCGTCGGACCCGGCCGGCGTGTAGATCCGCACGGGCACCTCGCCCGATGGCGTCACTGCGGTGGCGTCCTCGACGCAGTGCAGCGGCAGACGGTCCTCCAATGCGGGAACCTGCGCGGCCTCGCCGGCGCGCATGGCCCCCGGGTTCAGCGGCGAGCCGTCGGGCGCCGGCAGGGTGCTGAGAATCTTGGCAATTTCGGGATGGATGGTCATGGGTCAGGCCTTCGACTCTGCTGGTGCGTTGACGGCGGCGGGCTTCTGGGACGTGGGCTTTTGCCCCGGGAAGACGTCATTGACCTCGTCCTCGGTCCACCCCTGACGCGAGATGCGCTGCAGCTCGTCCGTTACCGGCTTGCGGGTTGCCTGGAACAGGGCCAGTGCATCCTTGACAGAGCCGGCCTCGGCCAAGGCATCGGCGAGCGCACCGGCATCCTCGATGGCCGAGTTGGCGCCCTGGCCCTGGTGGTGCAGCATCGAGTGGGCCGCATCGCCCATGAGCACGACGGAGTCCGTGTGCCACGTGTCGACCGGGTCGATGTCGTGGACGGCGCGGATGTTGACGGTGTCCATGTCGAGGCCGCGGGCGATGTTGACGATCCGCTCGTCGAAGCCCTCCACCGTCGCCACGAGGTCATCCTTCGTGATGGTGGGGGCCCAGGTGCTGTCCGGGCACAGTGCGGTGATATCGAAGGACATCTGGTTGCGGTGGCGCAGCGGCAGCAGGTAGACCTTCGTGCCCCTGCCCATGTACATCCGCAGGTTGTCGTCCACCACCATGCCGTGGGCGTCGCCGGCGGAGATCACAGCGCGGTAGGCGTGTTCGCCGGAGAACACCGGGCCTTTGTCGCTGAAGAGCTGCTCGCGCACCACTGACTTGATGCCGTCGGCGCCGACCACCAGGTCCGCCTCGACCGTCGTGCCGTTGGTGAAGGTCAGGACGGAGCGGCCGCCCTTGTCCTCGATGGTCTCCAGCTTGTGGCCAAGGTGCACCATGCCCTGCGGCAGCACGCTCAGGAGTGCGTCGATGAAGTCGCCGCGGTGGATGAGGTGGGTCTGGCTCTGCCCGCCGAACTCCGGCCAGGTGTCCTTCATGATCGGCTCACCCGTGGCGGTGAGGATTTCGAAGTAGTCGCTCGGGGAGCTTACGTTCGCGATCGTGTCGAAGATGCCCCACTGGCTGAACCGGTGCATGGTGGCAGGACGCAGCCCGATGCCGGCGCCGACCTCCCGCATCTGGGATGCCTGTTCGTACACGCTGACGTCGGCACCGAGCAGGCTCAGGGCCTTGGCCGCCGCGGCGCCGCCGTACCCCGCGCCGACGATGGCGATCTTGAGGTTCTTGATGTCTTCAGCCTTCATGGTTTCATCTCTTTCTTGACTCTTTCTGGGCCCGGGCCATGTCTGGCGGAACGGGCAAGTTGTGGTGGTCTGTCCGGGGTCAGGCGTGAAGGGACAGGAAGTCGGCCGGGTTGTCCTCAAGCAGGAGTTTGAGGGTGGCGTCGTTGATACCGGCCGCGCGCATGTCGGGGATCATGTCCTCGAAGATGTAGTTGATGGTGTGGCCCTTCACGCCCGGCCAGCCCAGCGGACTGCAGTTTGCGTCCGCCGATACGAGGAGCTTGTCCGCATAGCCCTTGTTCACGAGGTTGACGAAGTGATCCATGCGTTCGGCACGTTTGCGGCCCCAGAACGGCGGATCAGGCAGCTCGAGGTCGTAGCCGAAAGTGTCGAAGCCGATGCGGCCGCCCTGCTCGTAGATCCAATCGTGCGGGGTAACCGGAGCGTTCAGGCCGTCGTCGGCGTGGCCGAAGAGCACGCGGTCCAGCGGGAGGCCTTCTTCGTTGAAGATGTTCACTGCCGGTTCCGGGTCGATGGCCAGGTGGGTCAGGACCGGAGCGCCGGTGACGACGGCGGCGCGGGCCGCGGCCCGGTAAATGCGCTTGTCCAGATCCGTCATGCGTCCGCCGCGGCTCACGCCGACTTTGATGACGCCGGCCTTGGCGCCCGTGTTGCCGATGCCGACGGTGATCTCGTGGATGAAGACCTTCGTGAGGTAGTCCACGCTCGCGCGGGAGAAGTGCGGCAGGGCGGTGTCTCCGCCGACGAAGCCGGTGCAGGCAACGATGTGCACGCCCGTCTTCCGGGACAGGGACTTGTAGTAGTCGACGTCGCGGCCGTTGCAGATGCCCGTGGCGTCCACGAAGGTACCGCCGCCGTATTCGCGGAACTTCCGCAGCTTCGGCACGGTTTCCTCGTAAGCCTGCTCCGGCGACTTCCACCACCTGGTATCCAGTTCGGACCCGGGCATGCCGTAGCCGATGTGCTCGTGGACCGCCACGATTTCCAGTTCTTCGGCCGGGATGGTTCCCAGCACGGTGTTGACCTTGGTCATTCGTTCACCTCAGGGTTTCGAAAGCTTGTTGTGTGTGGACCGAGCGGCGCTTAGCGCACGGTCAGCAGGTTGCGCGGGTTATCCACGAGGATGCGCCGGGCGTCTTCGTCGCTCAGGCCGTGGGCCTTGAGGTACGGCACGAACGTCGTCAGGACGTGGCTGTAGGGCAGGTTGTACTCCGGCAGCCCTTTGGCAACGCCGATCGAGTTGCCCGACAGGATGATCCGGTCGGCATGGCCTGCCTTGACGAGCCCGAACACCAGTTCGGCGCGGCCATGGTCGGTGAGGTAGTCCGCGTGGTCGTTCAGGCCCACATGGTCGATGCCGACGAAGGCTCCCCGGCCGGCCACCTCGATGGCGGAGCCGGCAGCGTCCCTGCGGTCGAGGTCGCCGACGAGCACCCGGTCGGCCCCGAGCTGCTCGTCCAGGACGATGTCCAGATCGTGCAGGACATCGGCGCCAAAGCGGATAGAGACCGGGACGCCGGTGTTCCTGGCGGCGCGGGCGGAGCCGCGGAACAGGCTTTCCTCGGTCGGGGTCATGCCGGCGCGGTCGGCAATGGTCGCGACGATGCCGGCGGCGGCGCGGCGCTCGACCCGGGGAACCACCATCCCCTCAGTGACCTCCTTGCCGAAGAGATCGGCGAACTTTTCGGCCGGCCACGGGGTGGGCGGGTTGGTCTGCGGCGTCAGGAAGTATCCGCCGAGTTCTTCCTCCGGGCCCAGGCCCGTGGAGGCGACGATGTGGACGCCGGTGGTGCGGGACAACGCCTCGTAGAGCTTGAGGTCGCGGCCGTGGAACATGCCCGTGCTGTCGACGATCGTCTGCCCGCCGTGCTCGCGGAAGTCCGCGAGCTTGGCCGCCAGGGCCTCGAAGATCTGTGCCCTGTCCATGGAGATCTCTGGTGCGTACTGGGCGCCCGGGACCACTGACAATAGGGCCTCATGGAGCGCGACTACGCCCAGTTCCGAGGCAGGGACGGGACCCAATACCGTATTGACGGTTTGCCCGGTGGGGGCGTGGAACGCGTCCCCGCTATCGACGGGTGTGGTGTGACTCACTGGCTTCTCCCTTGAAGATCGGGTGCTGAATACAGGGGCGCCGGGGTGCCTGACCGTGCCGTAGCCCCGTTGCGGTGTAGCCAGCATCACATCTTTCTTTACATTGTGTCAAGAAAACAGACGAGCCGTACACGTCCTTTGGGTGTCGATGCGTTCATGAAGCAAACGTTGAGTATGTTTTCTTGACATCTCGTAAAGATTGATATCAGACTGTGGTGAGCGCCACATCCACCTCCGCCTGCCGGCTCTTGCTCCGGCAGGGCACCAGTCATGGCGCGTCACCGGAGGATCGACCCGGAACAAAGGAGTTTCATCGATGAGTCAGACCATTTCGGTACCGAGCCGCGGCTCGGTGCGAGCCACTTTCATAGCCGCCTACAGCGCGGTCACACTGGCCCAGATCACCAACGCGCTGCCGGGCGCCCTCAGCGGCACGTTCGCCGCGGAATTCCATACTTCAGGCGCGGGCCTGACCTGGATCGCGGGCATGTTCTTGATGGGTATTGTCGTGTTCGAACTCAGCTGGGGCCTCCTGGGCGACGTGTTCGGACGCAAGAAGCTTCTGTACATCGGAGCCGGGGTCAGCATCGTCGGCTCCGTCATGGCTGCGCTGGCGCCGACAACCGAGATGATGATCGCCGCCCAGGCCGTCGGCGGCATTGGGGCGGGCATCCTGTTCCCCATCTCGCTGTCCATGATCGCCGCGATCACCCCGGATCACCGCGCACGGGCGAAGGTCATCGCCACGTGGGCCGGGTTCCTGTCCCTCGGCGCGGTGATCTCCCCAGTGCTCGCTGGCTTCACCGCGCAGTTCTTCACCGTGCCGGGTGCTGCGCCGGGTGCGCCGAACGAGTTCAGCGGCTGGCGGGCGGCCTACCTGGTTGCGGCCGCAATTGCCGTGCTCGTACTCCTCGTCGCGCTCCGGGCGAAGGACTCCGCGGCAGCCGAGGGGCGCAAGTTGGACATCCCCGGCCAGATTACGCTCGCGCTCGGACTTATCGCCGTCCTCTACGCCACGGTGACAGCGGTTGATGCCGGCTTCGGCAGCGCCCAGGTGATTGCAAGCTACGTCGCGGGCGGAATCCTCCTGGTCTCCTTCGTCGTCATCGAATCACGCACCGCGCAGCCCCTGATTCACCTGTCGCTGTTCAAGAACAGCGCCTACTCGATCACCGGCATTGTGGCGGTCACCGGCATGTTCGCCTTCCTCGCGATCTGCTTCAGCACCAGCGTCGCCGTCAGTGGACTCGCGCTGGCCGAGACCTGGAAGGTCGGTGTGCTGTTCGTCTTCATCCAGGGCCCGGCATTCGCCTTCATCCCGGTGGTGGGGTGGCTCATCCACCACGTAGCACCGCGCTGGGTGCTCACCGCGGGCTTCGTCCTCATGGCAGTCTCCGGTTTCTGGCTCTCGACATTCGCCCTCGGCACTCCGGAGGCCTTCGGCGGCACCCCTTGGACGGCCTTCATTCCGCCGCTCCTGCTGTTGGGTATCGGATTCGCGCTCACCGTCGGTTCCGTCACCGCTGTTGCCATCAACACCGTCCCGCCCCAGCAGATCGGCATGGCTTCGGCGACGACGAACCTCCTGCGCGACCTCGGCTTCGCCCTCGGCCCCGTTGTCGGCTCAGCCATCGCCTTCGGCATCGGAGCCACGGCCTTCGCGGGTCCCCTTGCCGGGATCCTCGGCGGGGCGGGACTGCCCGCAGAGGCCGTCAGCGGGCTGGCGAACGTGCCGCCGCTGGGCTTCCTCGCCGGCTGGGACGGGGTCATCGCCCAGTTCTCCGGCCAGGCACTGGCAGGCGGCGCGCCCACCCCGGCGGTCGACGGTATGGTCCAGGCCCTCAATGCCGCACAGCCGCAAATCCAGGGCGTGGCAGGGACCTCACTGGGCCAGGGGTTCCAGGCTGTATACCTCACCGCGGGCATCGCGGCGATCCTCTCCGCCACTCTCACCCTCTTCATCTCTGCCCGGTCCTCGGCGCCCGCGCCCGAGGCCATCGCCGAGACCACCGAAGTAAACGCCGAGGCGGCCGTCTAAGCCTGACGGCCTCCGGCACTGACCTGACCACCTACCTTCCGCAAGGAGAACACCGTGACTGCACCCACCGAATCCGGCATCGACATCTGGGACGACGACGTCCTGGTCGACCCTTACCCCACCTACACCGCGCTCCGCGAGCAGGCCGCAGTGGTCCACCTCCCCAAGAACGACCTCTACGTCCTGACGCGCTACGACGTCATCCGCGACGCGCTCGGCGATCCGGAGACCTTCTCATCCACCAGCATCGGTTTCAACCCCATGGTGAACGAGGCGCTGCAGGGCACCTCGCTTGCCTCCGACCCGCCCGTCCACACCCAGCTCCGCGCCACGCTGTCCCAAAACCTCACCCCCCGGGCGCTCCGCGGCCTGAAAGTCGTCATCGACGAAAAGGCTGACAAGCTCGTCGCCGAACTCGCCGCCAGCGGCAGCTTCGAGGCCATCGATTCCCTGGCCCGGGCCTTCCCGATCGAAATCGTTGCCGACCTCATTGGCTTCAGCGGACACGTCAAGGACAACATGCTGCGCTGGGGCCAGGCCGCGATGCAGGTTATCGGCCCGCTGAACCAGCGCACCCAGGAGAGCTTCCCGATCGCCGGCGAGCTCTACGGCTGGTGCTCGTCGGTCACCGCAGAAGACCTCACACCCGGCTCAATCGGCCGAGGTATTTTCGATGCCGAGACACGCGGCGACATTCCCCAGGGTTCTGCGGGGCACATCATCCACCAGTACCTGGGAGCCGGCGTTGACACGACAATCGCGTCAATCGGGAACATCATTGCGCTGTTCGGCCGCCACCCGGAGCAGTTCGAACTGGTTCGGAAGAACCCGGACCTGGTCCCCGCAGCGTTCGCCGAAGTGCTGCGCTACTGGGCCCCGGTCCACATCTGGGGCCGCAAGGCAATGCGCGACGTGGCGATCGAGGGCGTCACGATTCCCGCAGGTGCGCAGGTGGGCATCCTCTTTGGGGCCGGCAACCGCGACCCGCGGCACTACGGGGATCCCGACACCTTCGACGTGATGCGGAACCCCGTGGACCACCTGTCCTTCGGCTACGGACCGCACGGCTGCGCCGGCCAGGGCCTGGCGAAACTGGAAGCGCATGCGATCATTGAGGCGCTTGCCCGCAGGGTGAAAACGCTGACGATCTCCGACGAGGTCCGGGAGCCGAGCAACATCACGCGGAGCCTCGAGTCGCTCCAGGTCGCCAAGGTGGTGGCATCATGAGGATCGAACTTGACCGGCCGCGCTGCGAGGGCCACGGCCTCTGTGAAGAAGYCGCGCCCCGGCTGATGCACCTCGACGATGACGGCGAGCTGTTACTCGACGTCCCGGACGTCCAAGGCGCTGACCTGGACGCCGCGAAGGCGGCGGTAAGGGTCTGCCCGGTTGCCGCACTGCGATTGGCCGCGGCATGACGATGCGAAAGATCGTGGTGGTCGGCAACGGCATCGCCGGGCTCACGGCCTGCGACTCGCTGCGCTCGGCCGGCTTCGACGGCGAGCTCACCGTTGTGGGCGCGGAGCGCCACCAGCCCTACAGCCGGCCGGCCCTCTCCAAGGCGCTGCTGCACGCTGTCGACGGGCAAAGCGACGGGAACAGCGACGGCGGACTCCAACCCCATGTGCTCCCCGAGCCGACCCACGAAGCAACGGAGCTGCTCGGAGTCAGCGCCACGGGCCTGGACGTCGCGGCCCGGCTGGTGCGCCTGGACGGGGGAGGGGAGCTGCCGTATGACGGCCTCGTCATCGCTTCGGGTTCCCGGGCAAAGCGACTCGGGGCGGGTGCGCAAGAGACGCAGAAGAAGGGAACAGCCGGACCGCAACGGGACGGCTCCCACCGGGAACTCACCCTGCGCACCATCGAGGATGCGATCCTCCTCAAGGAACGCGTCGCATCGCGCCCGTCGGTTATCGTGATCGGCGGCGGAGCGCTGGGCATGGAGGTCGCGTCCGGTTGCGTGCACGTGGGCTGCGAGGTCACCCTCGTCTCCGACGGCAAGCCCCTGGCGCGTCAGCTCGGCGACCATCTGGCGGACATCTTCACCGCCGCCGCCATCCGGCGCGGACTGCGCGTGGTTGGCGGCGGGAAGGCCCGGCTTGTCGATCACGGCGCCGGGGCAAAGGTCGTCCTGGCCGACGGCACCGTGCTGGAGGCTGACCTGGTGGTCACCGCCATCGGCGATGAGCCGAACATCGGCTGGCTCGCCGGCTCGAACCTTCTCGTCGACGGAGAGCTGCGGGTCGATTCGCGCGGCAGGCTCCGGTCGGACATCGTCGCCGCCGGCGATGTGGCGTCCTTCCCGACCCGCCGCGGGGTGGAACGGGTGCCCCTGTGGACCAGCGCCATCGACCAGGCCAGGGTCGCCGGCGTCGGCCTCCTGAAGGGTGACGCGGCGCCCGAGTTCGACTTCCAGCCCTACTTCTGGACGGAGGGCTTCGGCCTCTCGCTCAAGTCGGCGGGCTTCGCGCCGGCTGTCGGGCCTCCCGACTACTGCGAGCCCGGCGGGGGCGCGGACTCGATGCTGCTTCGCTGGGACAACACGGACGGTTCCGGCACCGCCGCCGCGCTCAACTACCGGATCCCCGTCCCCAAGCTGCGCCGGTTCGCCGACGCCGGTCCGGCCGCGCTGCGTGCGGCGCGCCCGCTCGAACCTGACGCCGCACAACACCGTTAGGATTGATCCATGTCGTCGTTGCGAGAAGCCCAGAAGCAGCTGACCCGCGACGTGATCGTCGAACGGGCGCTGGAGCTCTTCACCGAGAAGGGCTACGCCGCGACGACGATCGATGAGATCGCCRCTGCGGCCGGTACCACCCGGGTGACTTTTTACGCCTACTACCCCACGCGCAGCGACCTGATGCGGGACTTCATGGCCCGCGTCAACGCCGTACTGGACCGCGCGGCCGGCCCCGAACGGGGATCGACCGCGGCCGAGCTCGTCGACGTCGTGCGTGCGGGCGAACTGGCGGGCATCCTGGCCTGGCTGGAGTCGCGGGCGGCGCTCTGGCCGGTCTTCCGCCCGTACCTCGACGTGCTCGAGGAGGCAGCCGCCATCGATCGCGAAGTGCGCGCCTTGGTCGAGGGATGGCATGAGGAGGTCATCTCGGACCTCGTGCGCGGAATGGAGCTGGCAGGGCGCTTCCCGGAGGAGACGCACCACATTCGCGGCACCCTTGCCTTCACCTCGCTCGACTACGTGGCCACGCTCTGGACCCGACGGAAGTTTGAACCAAACCGGGAACATGCCCTCGAGGTGCTCGCCGATAACTGGTATCACCTGCTCTGCGACGAGGGCTAAGCCTGCCCTCGCAGACGGACGCCTATGCTTATGGAATGGAAAGTATTGGCGCAGGCGAAGTGCTGGACGAGGCAGTCGACCACCGGGCCCTGGCCGTCGCCGTGATCGACATCTCCGCCGACGTCCGGCGGAAGTCGCACAATGACACCGGCGTCCGGCCGCTGTCCAACGGCGTCCTGGAAATCCTCCGCGTCATCGAAAGCCACCCCGGCATCACCGTCGCGGAAGTCGCTTCCCGTCTGGGCCGGCAGTTCAGCAACGTCAGCGTCCAGCTGCGTGAGCTGGTCGCCGCCGGCCTCGTCACCCGGATCCGCGACGCCGCGGACAAGCGCTACGTCGCCCTCCACCCCACGGCCGAATCCCAGCGGATCAAGGTGCTCCTCGAGGGTGCCTGGGCGGAGGCGCTGGAGTCGGCCAGTTCCCGGCTGCTGCCTGAAGAGCGCGAGCAAATTGCCGCCAGCCTCCCGGCCCTCCAGCGCCTCGCCTCGATACTCTCCGAACCCGAGTAACCCACATCCCCCCTGTCACGGTCATGACGCGTCGTCCTTGATAGTTATACTTTTATAAGTATTACTACTTTGGAGGATGGGACATGGGTATGGCAACGCAGTTGGAAGAGGCAGTCGTCCGGCGGGGGAGCAGGCCAGGGAAACGCTGGTGGGCGCTGGTGTTCCTTGCCCTCGCGCAGTTCATGGTGGTGCTGGACGGCACAATCGTGAATCTGGCGCTTCCTCGCCTCCAGCTCGAGATGGGGATCAGCGATGCGACCCGCTCCTGGGTGGTCACGGCCTACGCGCTGGCCTTCGGCGCCTTCCTGCTGCTCGGCGGACGCATCGCAGACTTCTGGGGCCGCAAGCGGACGTTCCTTGTGGCCGCCGTCGGCTTCGCCGCCGCGTCCCTGGTCGGCGGCATCGCGCAGCAGCCCTGGGAGCTGATCGGCGCCCGAGCGCTGCAGGGCGTGTTCGCTGCGCTGCTGGCCCCGGCAGCCTTGGCGCTCCTGACCGTCGCCTTCCCTGGCGGAAAGGACCGCGGCACGGCGTTCGCGATTTTCGGTTCCATCACCGGCGTCGGCGCGGCCGCCGGTGTCCTGCTGGGCGGGTTTTTGACCGAACACGTGAACTGGCGCTGGTGCTTCTTCGTGAATGTGCCGATTGCCGCTATCGCCCTCTTCGGCGTGTGGTCCCTGGTCAGTGAAAGCAAGGCCCAGGGGTCCACCAAGTACGACTGGCCCGGGGTCATTCTGGCAGCCCTCGGCTTGGGATCCCTTGTCTACGGCTTCACCAACGCCGAGCACGGCTGGGATGCCCCCGAAGCCTGGGTCTTCATTGCCGCCGGCGCAGTTCTCCTGGCACTCTTCGTCCTGGTCGAGACCAAAGTCAGGCATCCGCTCCTGCCGCTGCGCGTGGCCACCGAACGAAACCGCGCGGCCGCCTTCCTGGCGTCGTTCCTTTCCGGCGCTGTCCTCATTGGCGGCATCCTGTTCATCAACTTCTACATCCAGATCGTGCTGGGCTTCGCTCCGTTCCTCGCCGGGCTGGCTTCGCTGCCGATGACCGTTGCGGTAATCATCACGGCAGCGCTCGTCGCGAAGAACCTGCCGAAACTGGGGGCCAAAATCCCGACGGCCGCGGGGCCGGTCTTCATGGCGGCTGCGATGCTGTGGCTCACACAGGTCAGCGCCCAGGGCAGCTACTTCGTCAACATGCTTCCCGCCCTGCTTCTGCTTGGCATCGGGCTGGGCATGGTGTTCGTGCCCATGCAGAACCTCGCCCTGTTCGGCGTGGACAAGGATGACTCCGGTGTGGCCAGTGCGTTGGTCAACGCCTCGCAGCAGATCGGCGGCTCCCTCGGCATCGCCCTGTTCGGCACCATCGCCGCAGCAGCCACGGCCGGTGGCGCGACGCTGTCGGCCCTCTCTGCAGGCTATGCCATGGTGTTCCTCTGGGCCGCAGGCGTCGCGATCCTGATTGCCCCGGTAGCGCTCCTGCTCATCAACATCGACCGCGAGACGTTCACCGGATCAGCTGGCGACACTCCAGTCGTGCACCTGGGCTGAGCCAACCAGGCACGAAAAGCGGAAGGCCCCCTCGCCGAGGGGGCCTTCCGCTTTTACGGCCGTTTAGCCAGCGCTCAAATCCACTTCGGGGCGGCTGGAACCGTCCCGTCGTTCGCTTCAGTGCCGGGCCCGGTGGCGGTGACCCCGCCATTGCCGCGTCCGGCGGCCCATTCGACGACGGCGGCCAGCGGTCCGGAGACCACGGTGGGGGTCGCCGACGCCGTGTCCCCGAAGGTCAGACCGCGGTCGGTGACCGTGACGACGAGTCCTTTGTCGGTGCCGCGGGTCGTCCAGGCGCCGGTGATGTCCGTCAGGAGCCGTTCCAGCACCGGTGCCGGGATGTCGGCGAAGCTCGCGCCGTTGGCGAGGTCGACGGCGTGGATCCAGACTTCGCGGCTGCGCATCCACACCGTTTCCGTGGCGGGCACTTCCCGGCCCTGGATGGTGCGGACTTTGTGGTGCCAGGCGCCCCCCGGCAGGTCGCGCCATTCGACGTTCAGGTGCACGGCGGAGTGGTCGAAGAGGTGCCGGAGCGCGATCGGGCTCAGCGTGGCGCCGAAGTCGATCTCGTGGTCCCGGACCTCCGTAGACGGGTACATCGGGGTCTCCACCCCGGTGGCCGCCCATTCGATGAGCCGGGCGATCGCCCGGGCGTTGTAGCCGATGTGCGCGGTGATGTGGCGGCGGGTCCAGCCCGGCAGCAGCGAGTCGCCGTCGAGTTCCGCGTCGGAGAGCTCGTTGAGCTTGCGGGCGAAGAACGCCGTGCCGCGCCGTGCCTGCAGCAGCGCCGCGAGCAGTTCCGGGTCCGTCGTCTGGTCCTGGCGGGCAACCATCAGGCTTCCTTGATGACGCGGTTCTTCAGCTGGCCCAGTCCCTCGATGGTGGTGACCAGGATCTGGCCTTCCTGCAGGTAGCGCTTCGGGTCCTGGGCGTGGCCCACGCCGCCCGGGGTGCCGGTTGCGATCACGTCGCCCGGGTTCAGCGTGATGATCGTGGAAATGTAGGACACCAGGAACTCCGGGGTGAACACGAGGTCACCGGTCGGGGTGCTCTGCTGGATTTCGCCGTCGACCGCGGAGGTCATCAGCGGCCCGGCGGTGAACTCGTCCTTGGTGACCAGGGCGGGGCCGAACGGGGTGGACTTCTCCCAGGTCTTGCCCTGCAGCCACTGGATGGTGCGGAACTGGTAGTCGCGCATGGACACGTCGTTCAGGACGGCGTAGCCGGCGATGTGGTCCGCGGCGTCGGCTTCGCTGATCCGGCGGCCCTTTTTGCCGATCACGACGGCGAGTTCGGCTTCCCAGTCGACGGCATCGGATTCCTGCGGCAGGGCCAGGTCATCGTTGGGGCCGATGAGGGATTCCTGGTACTTGGCGAACAGGGTGGGGAATTTGGGGACTTCCCGGCCCATTTCCTTGATGTGGTTGCGGTAGTTGTGGCCCACGCAGATGATCTTGCCGGGGGAGGGCACGACGGCGTCCAGGTCGGCGCCCTCGAGAGGGTGCGTGGCGCCGGCCGCCGCCTTAGCGGTTGCTTCCCAGTCCTGGGTGCGGAGCAGTTCTCCGACGTCGGCAAAGCCGTCGATCTCGGTCAGGGTGTCGCCGTCCTGGCGGACAGCCTTATTAACTGTTTTGTCTCCAACAGGGGTGCGGAGGGTGAGAAGTCTCATTACTTGTTGCGTCCTTCGATGTAGGTGCGGTTGAAGTTCAGCCGTTCAAAAATGGGGGCGTCACTGAAGCGGAACAGATCAAACTGGGTTCCGGCCTGCAGCGACCATTCCTGCCAGGACGGGACCACGAAGAGGTCGCCCTTGGCCAGGGTCCGGGTTTCGCCGTTGAGGACCACCGAGCCGGAGCCTTCAAAGACCTGCCAGACGCTGGAGCCCACCTCGCGGACCGCTTCGGTGCTGGCCCCGGCGCGGAGCCGGTGGAATTCGGCGCGGATGGTCGGCATCACGTCCCCACCGGTGGTGGGGTTGGTGTAGCGGACGGCGGCGTGGCCCTGGGACACAGTGGCCGGATGGCCCTCGTCCTCGAGCAGCAGCTGCTCGGACAGGGCACGGTCCGTGTGTTCCCAGCGGTAGGCCGCGATGGGGGAGCTCGTGGTGTCATCCAGGCCCGTCAGCGGGCGCAAGCCCGGGTGCGCCCAGAGCCGCTCGGAGCGGGAGATGTCCGGGGTGGCCTCGTCGGTGACGCGCTCGGTGCCGAATTCGAAGAAGCCGGCGTCAGCGTAGTGCACGAACGGGATGTCCAGGCCGTCGATCCAGGCCATCGGCTCATCGGTGTCGTTGTGGTGCCCGTGGAAGTTCCAGCCCGGCGTCAGCAGGAAGTCGCCGCGGGACATCCGCACCGGGTCCCCGTTCACCACAGTCCAGACCCCTTCGCCCTCGACGACGAAGCGGAAGGCGTTCTGCGAGTGACGGTGTTCGGGCGCCGTTTCGCGGGCGCCGAGGTACTGGATGGCTGCCCACAGCGTGGGTGTGGCGTACGGCGTGCCGGCCAGGCCGGGATTGGCCAGGGCGATGGCCCGGCGCTCCCCGCCCCGGCCCACAGGGACCAGATCGCCGGCACGGGCAGCCAGCGGGTACAGGTCGCTCCACCGCCAGACGTGGGGGACCGCCTTGGGGGTCGGGACCATCGGCATGAGGTCTGCGATCTCGGTCCACAGCGGGATCAGGTTTTCGCGGTCAAAATCCCGGTACAGCTCTTTGAGCTGGGCCGCTTCTTCGGGCGTCGGCTCCGGAGCAGTGTGCCCCGCGGCCACTGATTCGTGAGTCGTGTTCTCGGCGCTGATGGACACGTGGGCCTCCTCGGTAGGGCAGAACAGTTCGTTGGCGTAGTTCGACTCTACGGATGCCGGTGTGTGACCCCCAACATATTCTGCTGGTCAGAATTCCCGGAACCGGGCGGCCGCGGTGCTCAGTCCGGCTCGGCCGGGTTGGCCGCGATGTCGATCTCCAGCTGCCGGCAGGTTTCCCGCAGGGCGGGAACCAGCCCGGCGTCAAACACGCGGCGGAAGCGGGTCGCGGGGGTGGCGACGCTGAGTGCGCCGACCACGTGCCCGTGCCGGTTGTGCAGGGCCATCCCGAGCGCGCTCACGCCCTCTTCCGTGCCTTCGAAATTGGCCGCGAATCCGTTACTGCGGACGGATTCAAGCTCACGCAGGAACGCCGGGTACTCCGCGGCCGCAATGGTGTCCCCGCCAATCTCGGCATTGTTGCTGCGAAAGAGCTGATCGATCATCGGCGGTTCCAGTTCGGCGAGCATGGCCTTGCCTCCGGACGTTTTGTTGGCGGCCATCACCGTCCCCTGCCGGTCACCAACCCGCAGCACATTGCTCCCTTCCACCGTCGCCAGGAAGCGCACTTTCGTCCCCACCCGCACCATGAGGTTCACCGTCTCGTTGAGCCGTGCAGAGAGAAGCTCCATGTGCGGCTGGGCCAGGGATCGGAGCAGCCGGGTCCAGCTCAGGCCGGCCGGCCCGACGCCCATTGCCGGGCCGGGGACATAGCGGCGCGTTTCATCCTGCACGGCGAATCCCCGGTAGACCAACATCGCCAGCAGGCGGTGGGCGGTGGACGGCGCCACGCCCAGCTCCTCGGCGGCGTCCTTGAGCCGGAGTGCTCCGCCGTCGCGGAGCAGCTGGAGGAGCTGCAGCGCGTTGTCCACCGCCTCGATGGAATAGGTGGGCCGTTTCTGGACGGGCTTGCGGGCCGCTCTGCCGGATGGGTTGTTCTGCACATCAGAATTGTATTGTGGTTCACCTGCGGCGGCTAGGACAGTGAGTGGCATGAATCACACACAATCTGTTGCAGTGCCGCAACGGTCTTCGCCGGGGGCCCCTGCTCCCTCAACCGTTGGTGGGCCCGCATCACGGTTCTCCAAAGGCTCGGCAGCCGCCGTCCTGGTCTGCTGGCTGTTGGTGGTCTTCGATGGCTACGACCTGATCGTCTACGGCACGGTCCAGTCCTCCCTGATCTCCGAGACCGGATGGGGGCTGACCAAGGCCACCGCCGGGACCATTGGTTCCATGGCTTTCGTCGGCATGATGATCGGGGCGATCTTCGCCGGCCGGATGGCCGACTCGTGGGGCCGCCGCCGCACCATCCTGGGTTGCGCCATCGTCTTTTCGATTTTCACCATCCTCTGCGCCTTCGCCCCCAATGCGGCCGCCTTCGGGGGGCTGCGGCTCTTGGCGGGCATCGGGCTCGGTGGCCTGGTGCCCTCGGCGAACGCCCTCGTTGCCGAACTGGTCCCCACTAAGTGGCGGTCCACCATCGCCACCCTGATGATGTCCGGCGTCCCGATCGGCGGGTCCATCGCCGCCCTCGTCGGCATCCAGCTGATCCCTGCCTTCGGCTGGGAGTCCATGTTCCTCGTGGCCGCGCTCGCACTGATGATCGTGGTGCCTCTCGGACTGAAATACCTGCCCGAGACGCTGGCCCCGGTCAGTGCCGCGGACAGGGGAACTCGCAACCTCAAAGAACTGATCGGCTTCAAGTCCCTGCTCCGCGCCCCTTACCTGGGGGTGAGCCTGCTGTTCGCCCTCGCGACGATCGCTACCCTGTTCGCCTGGTACGGGCTGGGAACCTGGCTGCCCAACCTCATGCAGCTGGCCGGCTACAACCTGGGCTCCGCCCTGACCTTCGCCCTGGCCCTCAACCTGGGTGCGGTGGCCGGCTCGGTGATCACGGCCTGGGCCGGGACCCGCTTCGGTCCGATTCCGACGGCGATCGCCGCGGCCGCCGTCGCCGCCGGCGCTCTCGTGGTCCTGGTTGCGGGACCGCCGGTCACCGTCGTGTACCTCATGCTGGTCCTCGCCGGCGTCGGCACCCACGGCACGCAGTGCCTCATCATCGCCGCCGTCGCGAGCCACTATCCCGGGCACCTGCGCGGGACCGCGCTGGGCTGGGCACTGGGGACCGGCCGCATCGGCGCCGTCGCCGCACCCCAGATCGGTGGCCTCCTGCTGGCTGCCGGACTGGGCGTCAATTCCAATTTCCTGGCCTTCGCCGGTGCAGCCGCGATAGCAGCGGTCCTGCTGGCCGCCGTCGGGCTCAAACTCAAATCAAAACTCTCAACCTCCCCTTCACTAACAGGAGCAAGCAATGTCTGAGCACGTCCCGTCCACCAGTTTCCTGTCCACCGACGGCCGGTCCACCGATGTCCTCGTCATCGGAGGGGGAATGGCCGGATTGGCCGGAGCCCTCGCGCTGCGGGAAAGCGGCGCCGACGTCACCCTCGTGGAGCGGGCGCCCGAATTCGGCGAGGTCGGCGCTGGGCTGCAGATGGCGCCCAACGCCTCCCGCGTCCTGAAACGCTGGGGCCTGCTGGACAAGGCCTTGGAGATTGGCGTCCAGCCCAAGCACCTGGTCTTCCGCGACGCCGTCACCGGCGAGGAGCTCACGCGCCAGAGCCTCGGCGGGGAATTCGAGGAACGCTACGGTGCGCCCTACGTGGTGATCCACCGCAGCGACCTGCACCGGGTCCTGCTCGAGGGCTGCGAAGCGGCGGGCGTGAAACTGGTCAACGATGTCATGGTCGAGAGCGTGGAGACCGTGAACGGCAGGGGAGTGGCCCACACGGCCGCCGGCGTGGACTACGAGGCCGACGTCGTCATCGGCGCCGACGGGCTCAAGTCCACCCTGCGCCCGCTCGTTGCCGGCGACGAGCCGGTCCCCTCGGCCTACGTCGCCTACCGCGGCACCGTGCCCATTACCGAACACACACCCAAGGCGGACCTCGAGGACGTCATTGTCTACCTCGGACCGGACTGCCACCTCGTGCAGTACCCGCTGCGCAAGGGCGAGCTGCTGAACACCGTGGCCGTTTTCAAGTCCGCCTCCTTTGAGCGCGGCGAGGAGCAGTACGGGGGAGTCGACGAGCTCGAGGCCGCGTACAAGGACTGCGTCCCCGCCGTCCAGGCTGCGCTGAAAAACCTGGGCACCAGCATGCGCTGGCCCATGTACGACCGCGATCCGATCGAAAACTGGGTGGCCGGCCGGATGGTGCTGATGGGCGATGCCGCGCACCCGATGCTGCAGTACCTGGCCCAGGGCGCCTGCCAGGCGCTCGAGGACGCGGCAGTGCTGCAGGACGTCACCACCGGCACCGTGTTCACCGCCGACGGCGTCCACCCCGAAGCCTGGGACGGCGCGATCAAGGAATTCAACAACCTCCGCGCCGGCCGCACCGCCAGGGTCCAGCGCACCGCCCGCGTCTGGGGCGAATCCTGGCACGTCTCCGGGCTGGCCCGGACGCTGCGCAACCTGCTCTTCAAGAGCCGGATGGACAACGATTTCCGGTACAACGACTGGCTGTACGGCCAGGGCGGCGACGGCGTGCCGGCGGCCCGCGCGGCACACTCCGGCATGGCGGACAAGATTTCCGCCTAATCCGGGCTCAGGGCCGGGCGCCGTCCTTGGGTGACCCGTTACGAGCTCCGGGCCGGCTTCTTCAAGGAGCCGGCCCGGAGCTTCTTCCGTCATGATCCAGTACGGACTTTCCGCCGATTCCTGGATGTTGTCGACGCACGGTGTTCGTCAACGGCAAGAATTCTCGGTCCCCTAGGCTGTGCTACGTCCGCGGCCCCGCCGGAATCATCATCGGGCTGGTCGAGGAGCTCCGCTGACGTCATGTCACTGCTTCAGGCCGACGCTGTTTCGCGGAGGTATTGGCGGAGCCCGGGGATTGCGAAGTCCACCCTGCCGTAGCCGGCTGACTCGATCAGTCCCGCGGCGATGAGTCTCTTTCGGTACTTGGACACCACGTTGGGCTTGGCTGTCATGATGTTTCCGATCAGGCCCGCTGCCGATGGTCCATCCTGAAGGGCCATGGCGTCGAGGAACTCGCGGTCCTTGTCCGAGATATCCGACAGTGCTGACTCGACGACTACTAATGTGTTTCGTCTTTGGGCGGCGGTGATGGCGCTGTGCACGCTGCTCTCATCCAGGTTCCAGTTGGCCTTTCCCGCCTCCAGCCAGAGGTAGTAGCCCACAAGCTGAATAAGGAAGGGGTAGCCCTCGGTAGCCTCCGCGGCTTCACTGACGAGGCCGGGGGAGACGACTATTCCTCCCTCACTGAAGAGCTCGCTGTAGGATGCGGTGACTTCGGCGATGGCTGCCTCATGGAGATTGATCCTGTCGGCGCGTCGCAGGAAGGTCGCCACTCCTTCATTGAGGAGGTCGGAGACGGCGGATGGCAGGCCGGCGAAGATGAGGCCGATGGGCAGTCCGTCGCGGATGAAATGCTGCACTTCAGCGGCCAGTTGGGATATTTCTGTGCGGTCGACCGCATGTATCTCGTCGATGGTGATAACGAGTCCTGTACCTTTTGCGTCCAACAGCCGCAGAAGGTCGTTCCCGGTCCGTCGCCAGTCGGCACTCCGTTCCTGGGGGAGTTGCGTTGTTAGTCCGAACCCTGCCGCCGAGAATGCTGTGATTTTCCGTGTTGGGGGCCCGTCTCCGAGCTCCTCGACAAGCCGAAGCATGTCGTCGCCGATTCCGGCGAGGAAACCGGGGTTTGCTGTTCGGGAGATAACCGCCCAGCCGTGAGTCCCCGCGATCCGTTCCGCGGCGCTCAGCATGACTGTCTTGCCGATGCCTCTGGATCCGGTGATGATGGTCAAAAGCCCGGGCGCTCCCGAGCCTTGCTGCAGGCCGTACTCGAATTCATCCAAGAGCCCGGCCCGCCCAATCAAGTCCGGCGGTGTGGCTCCTGCGGTGGGCTTGAACGGGTTCCGCACCGGGACCTCCAGGGTGAAAGTAGGTGAAAGTGGTGAAAGTGGTGAAACTGATATCACACTATCAGGCGCCACATCCCGCAAAGTCTCAGGAGCTCCTGCAGGGCGAATATGCAGCGTCGGGCCATCCCTGTACGAAAAACAACAAGTCGACCATGCGTCCTATGCAGTCTCGGTTCTGACCACCTGAGACTGCAGCAGTCAGGCTGCGGCCAGGCAAGCTGACAGATACGACGTTCGGTTCGCCCAGCGCTTTGTGTCCACAGTCTGGGTACTGGCCCGCGGCCGGACCTATCCACTGTGGACGACCCAGACACCTTCGCTGGCTAACCAGATGACCCCCACTTTCCGACCCTCCTTTAAGTGCCGATAATCAACATTATGTCAAGTTGAATCAATCCAAGTGCAGAATCTGCAGATTAGAACCCGGTGATACGCACTCCCCGGTTTCGACTGACTGGACGCCGAAGTCCTCGCCGTTACAGGGATCCGGGCCCGTCCGGCGCCGCGCCGGGCAACAGCCCGGGCGTGTAAAGGTCAACTGGTTCGAGGTACCGTGCAGCTAGAACTGGACCGTCGATGATGCCGACGAGTTCTTCGCCCAGAGCGCTCGATCCTGAATCTGGCGTTTGCCACCATCTGCGTCTACCAGACCCATCTGAAGGTGTTCTGAGACCTCCTGACCGATCCGGTCTATGAATGGGACCGGGTCCGCCACCAGGGGTTCGGCCGCTCCCCCGTCCAGACCATCACCGACTTCAACCGGGCCCGGCACGCCCAGAGCAACGAAACCCGGGGAAGAGTTCGACGAATATGATTCTCCCCCGGGGGCGGCTTATCTGCCCCTGCCTATTTGGTCTTCGGGGTCTTCTGGGTCCAGGGGAAGACCCGCCGCGATACGCCGCCGGTCCTCCGCGGCCGATGTCCGGACGCGCTTCAACCGGAGCCCTCCCCGAACCAGGAAAAAGCCGGCCACAAGCATAACGAAGGCCACCATAGCTGCTGCCCAGTAGATGCTCGGATCATTAGCTTTGGGTTGGAACACGACGGCCAAGATGATGGCTACCAGCATCGTGAGATTGGCGATTTTCAAGGGCCCGAGCATGGAGTAGACGGACTGCCACGTCGCCTTGCTGGACCTAGCCTTGCCGGTGCCCTCAACGTCCATGCGGAATTTTCCCCCAGTGTTTCTCACCGTGAGCGTACCTGTCGCTGCTAGGCAGGGGAAGGCATGAAACAGCCCGCATGGGATTCCCATGACCTCTCGCCGCTAACATCCGACTGATCTAGCCACCCAACTCCGACGAACTGGACTCAGAACAGTAGGTCACTTTCCCGCTTGTAGTCTGCATCTCATCAGATGCATCAGGCAGCCCCCTCTCCCCCGACCATTCGGACCACGCAGCCAATGCGTCTTAGTGCATCGCCTTTAGGCCAGGGATATTCCGCTGATCGGTGTTCCGGGGGGAAGACTTCGGACCTGATCGTGAATCTGGCCTGCAATGTTCAGGGTCACGACAAATTCGCCTAACTCGACGTTGCTAAGTTCGGTTGGACCTCCGAGAACTGGTGGTATGCGAAAACCGTAGATTTCGGCCTCGCCCGGTTGGAGGCCCGCGTTCTCTGCCTGGTCGGCCAAACCGACCATGAGGTACTCGGCTTGCCCCTCGCGAGAGTTCAGTACCGCGATCAGGTCACCCTCGCTCGACCACAGCCGAGTAAGTTCACAGGCGATGACGTCGAGGAACCAGAATCCGCTCTCCGTCTGCAAGAACACGTCTCCGAACGGCGAAGTGAAAAGCGGACGCTTGTCGGCAAGATCGAGGAACGTCCAGGACTCGAGAGCCTCGGCATAGAGAGCCGGCGGGAATCGACGAAGATGTTGCATAACGTGACATTAGCGGAGATACTCGCGGCCCACGTGCGAAATTCCCAGAAGTTGGGCGCTATTCCATATCAAATACGCCCGAACTTGATCGCAGAGATGCCAGTAGGCGGTATGTAAGGACGAACCAGGGTTCATGGCAAGAAAATGGCCACCGCGTCAGCCTCCGTTTCGGGCGTCTGGGCCGCCTCGGGAAACGCCATGTCAATTTCTTGTCCCTTGACTGGGGTATGGGCGTGAATCTTGCCCGTCAAATTCATCAGCAGAAGCCAAAGACAACCTAGGTTTGGGAGCCTATGCTCGGGTTCAGCGTTCATTCTCAAGGGGGAACAATGGATCGCGCCTGGCGCCTTCGAATAGGAATTTCGGTTCTGGCGGCATTGCTCATGACATCATGCGCAGCCACCCCATCAGGGGTGCCGGGATCAGCAGCCTCCACGCCCACCACTTCCGGAATCGCAGCAACATCACCGGGGGCCCTGACCAGCTCCGTGGGTAACAGCCCCGTCCCGGCCACCTCAGGCCCGCCGCAGGAAACGTGCGCAGCTTTCCTGCCCACCGCGCCTTGCTCCACCTACAGCAGCGTCGCCGCAACATCAAACGGTATGGCTCTACCCTGGGCAGCGGCCGGGACCATCAAGGTTCGACTGGGCTCCGTCGAAGGTACCCTGCAGCTGGCCATGAAAACGGACTGCTCCCCCATCAGCGGGCCAGTCACAATTACTGGAAACACCCTTACCATCGGAAAAATCGCCACTGGCGCCAGCGGCTGCATCGGCACTTCCGGTGAACATCAAGCTTGGATTCATGAATTATTGAAACGTCCCATTTCAATGACCTATACGCAGGACACTTTGACCTGGACGAGCGGGATAAATACGCTCAGCTTCCAAGCTGAGTAACCACTGTTTTGAGATCATTACGGACGTCCCGGGGCGGTCCGCTTCCCTGCACGCCCCCGACGGCGACAAATGAGCTGCCGGATAGGCGCCGAATCCACGGGAGGGTCCCTGCACGGCTACCATTGGGCTGCCGGATTCACGACCGGGCGAACTCCCCTAGATCGCTCCCGGTCCTGTCAGCCCAGCTCCCCCACCACCCGTTCTCAGGTCTCCGTATTGATTGATCAAATGTCCTTCGCATAGAAATCGCGGAGAATAGCCGCGACGATCGGCCGCAGCTGCTTCGGATTGACAGCGCCCCCCAGCCATTCTCGGGCAGGTCCAGCCAGGAAGCTGAGGGCTCGGATTCCTGCACGTCACTCCACATGGGCTGCTCCTTGCCTCTCCGAATGGGTCACGTCTCCGCACGGCTGCGGCGGGGCAGAACATCCGGTTCCGGGACCCGCGTCAGGGCGGCTTCCCGTGGAAGCTTGAGCCCGTCGTTGCAATCCGTACCTTGACCTTCGTCTGCGTCTCAGGGCGTGCGGTGGGCCGGGGCGAACTGCGCCGCGCGGTTGGTTTCTTCGGCGCGGATGAGGTGCACGAGCGCGTTGATGAGGGCCAGGTGGGTGAACGCCTGTGGGAAGTTGCCGAGGTGACGGCCGCTCACCGGATCCAGCTCCTCAGCGTAGAGGCCCAAGGGGCTGGCAAGGGACAGCAGACGTTCGCACAGTGCCTTGGCGCGAACCACCTCCCCGATCTCGACAAGGGCCGAGACGAGCCAGAACGAGCAGGTCGTGAAGGTCCCTTCGTCGCCGGTGAGACCGTCGTCGGTCTGCTCGGGACGGTAGCGCAGGACGAGTCCGTCCCGGGTGAGTTCATCGGCGATGGCCACGACCGTGGCGCGCACGCGAGGATCGTTGACGGGCAAGAATCGGACAAGCGGAACAAGGAGAAGCGAGGCATCGAGGTTCGTTGTGCCGTAGGACTGGACGAACACGCCTCGGTCGTCGACACCATTGCGGCAGATGTCCTCATGAATCTCCGTGGCGATGGCGTCCCACTTTCGGGCGTAATCAGCCTGACCGTGCAGGCGCGCCAGCCGGGCACCACGATCCAGTGCGACCCAGCACATGAGCTTTGAGGAGGTGAAGTGCTTCGGTTCGCCACGGACCTCCCAGATCCCGTGGTCGGGGTCCCGCCAGTGGGCGGCGGCTTGCTCGACCTGGCGGAGCAGGACGGGCCAGAGCGGCTCGGGAAGCTGGTCACGGGATTTGGCGTGGAGGTAGACGGAGTCCAGCATCATGCCCCAGACGTCGAGCTGGCGCTGGTGGGCGGCAGCGTTGCCGATCCGGACGGGGCGGGCGCCGTCGTAGCCGCCGAGTCCCTCGACAGTAACCTCGGGAAGGTCCCTTTCGCCGTCGATGCCGTACATGATCTGCAGGTCGTCCTCGGCGGCGACGTCGCGGATGAAAGCGAAGAAGTCGTCGGCTTCCCGGTCCAGGCCGAGGGTGTAGAGGGCCCAGAGCGCGAACGTGGAATCGCGCACCCATGTGTACCGGTAGTCCCAGTTCCGCTCTCCCCCGGGTGTCTCGGGCAGCGAGGTGGTGGGCGCCGCGACCAGAGCTCCAGTCGGCGCGTAGGTGAGGCCCTTCAACGTCAGCGCGCTGCGCTGCAGCTGCTCCCGCCACGGGTGGTCCGGGAACTCGCCCCCGGTGATCCATTGCCTCCAGAATTCAGTGGTCTGCCACTGCTTGCGTGTGGCTTCTTCCCACGTCCGCGGCGGGGGCAGCGACCCCCAGGAGAGCGCGATAAAGGCCTGCTCGCCCTCGGTCATCCGGCTGCGAATGACCGCGATGGAGTCCTCGATGCCCAGCCGGCGGTCGGTAGTCAGATGCAGCACCGGATCCCCCTCATCGCCGCTGACGGTCACGGCCTCTCCGTATGCGGGGCTGGAGAACTCCCACCGTGCCCGGCGCTGGCCGTAGCCGAAGACCGGCTCGCACAGCACGGACAGCTCAACCGCACCGTTGACGCACCGGACGGTGCGCAGCAGGCAATGCTCGGCCTCGTAGTTCGTCGGCGGGCGGCGGTACCGGCCGGCCCTCTCGTCGGTGTGGTGCCACGGACCCATCACCAGGGCATCCCTCACGATCAGCCAGCCCGTCCTGGTCTGCCAGGTGGTCTCCAAGATCAAGCTGCCGGGGAGATAGCGGCGCGCAGTGGGCTCCCGGACGCCGTAGGGTGCCACCTTGAAGCCACCCGCGGCGCGGTCGAGGATAGTGGAGAACACACTCGGTGAGTCGTGACGCGGCACGCACATCCACTCGACCTGCCCGCTCGATGCAATCAAGCAGTTGGCCTCACAGTCAGACAAAAACCCATAGTCGGCGATCGGCGGATACGGGCTCGTGCCGGCCCCGGGCCGCCGCCTCCCCTCCGCCCCTGACCGGGCGTCGATGCTCACCACCCCAGTATGTTCCCCTCGGAGTGGAAACGGGACCCCGGCTACCTGGACGGCTTCCTCCCCAACGGTCAGTGCCTCATCAACGGTCAGTGCCTCATCAACGGTCAGTGCTTCATCGCAGAGGACGACGGCGATGCGGCGGCGAAGATCTCGTACGGCCGCCGGCCAAAGAGGCGCTGGACCTGAATTCCCTACATGGTCGATGGCCTCCTCGACCCGGGACAACGTTGACCCGCTCTGCCAACCCTTGGGATTGTTCAATCGGGGCGCTGACGGATTTCGACGATGATTGTGCTGAGAATCCCCGTCGGCTCAGCAATTCCGATGGATCGACTAGATGAACAACGAAGGATTGATCTCATGTCACAGGTACGGCGTTTCGATCATGTTGGTATCACCGTTGCCGATCTCAAAGAGGTGACGGCGTTCTTCGTCGGGCTGGGCCTCAAGGTCGAGGGCGCGCCGATGTTCGTCGAGGGCAAGTTCCTCGACACGGTGATCGGCATCCCCGACTCCCGTACGGAGATCGTCATGCTCCGGCCGCCCGACGGAGGTACCCGGCTGGAGCTTTCGAGCTTTGTCCGGCCCGACCACCAGCCTGGATCGCCCGCGGCGATGGCAAATGAGTTGGGGCTGCGCAACGTCGCCTTCGAGGTCGACGACCTCCAGGCGGTCGTCGACCGGCTGGCCGCGGACGGCTACGGGCTGGTCGGCGACATCGGCCAGTACGAGCACATCTGGCGCATGGCCTATGTGCGCGGTCCGGAGGGGATTATCGTGTCCTTGGCCGAGCGGATCGGCTGATTCGCCAACTCCAAACCCGCTAGCACGCCTGCGCCTTGATATGTCAGGGCCCCGCCGAGTGCTGGCATGATGGGCGCATGAGCAGAGTCACATGCGATCTGACTATTTCCCTCGACGGATTCGTTGCGGGCCCAAACCAAAGCATGACGGAACCTTTGGGCCGGGGCGGAGAACTCCTCCACAGGTGGATGTTCGAAGAAGCCGAGTCCAACGCTGCGGAGCACGAAGGCATCCTCGCCGCTGGCGCCTACATCATGGGCCGGAACATGTACGCCGGTCCCGGGGCATGGGATGAGCAGTGGCGGGGATGGTGGGGTGAGGACCCGCCCTATCACGCACCTGTGTTCGTTCTCACCCATCACCCCCGCGAGCCCTTGGAGATGGAGGGCGGCACAACGTTCAACTTCGTGGCCGATGGGATCGAATCGGCGTTGGCCCAGGCGCGGAAGGCCGCTGGCAGCAAGGACGTGGCCATAGCCGGAGGAGCGCAGACCGCCGGACAATTCCTTTCGGCGGGGCTGATCGACGAGCTGCGGCTCCACATTGCGCCCATAGTTTTGGGAGCGGGCGAGCGGTTGCTGGACGGCGTGACGGACCTCAAGCTTGAGCCGACGGACGTGAGCGGTTCCCGCCTCGTCACCCACGTGCGCTATCGGGTAATCCGCTGACAGGCTGACCCTTGGTTCTCGGAGGTCACTCGGCCTGCCCGAGGACCACGGGATGGACGAAGCCTCGAATTTCGTCGATCAGGCCGAACCGTCGCGGAACCATCAGCGCATGGTCTTCGCGGTTGATATAGACCAGGCCACCGTGCCAGTACTTGTCGTCGTCCCGGTGGGTCAGCACTGTGTCCTTCTCACCCTCATCGCGCTCGCGGTTGTTCCTGGCCAGGACCACGACGGCGGCCGGGATCGGGAGCGCGACCACCAGTCCCGCCCACTGCCCACGGCGTGACCGTCCCGGTCCACATCAAGGCGACGAGCCCAGCATCCCCACGTCGATCATCGCGACCAGCCCGAAGAGCGCTTCGACGCCCAGCGACATGTACTGCCGGTACCAGCGCGCCGAGGCCAGCGGGCGCGCCGGGTCGAGGTCGGGCCGGCTGTGGAAGGTGGCCGCCACGAGACCCACTAGCAACCCGGTCACACCGGGTTGCACGAACACCTGAGAGAACGCGGAGCCCACCGACTTGGCTGCCAGCCGGTTGGGCGCGCCGTTCGCGCCCTGGTGGACCGCGAGCGCGTCGGGCACCGACGGGTAACTGATCACGCCTGTTATGACCGTGCCGACGATGACGATCACTGCAGGGGCCGGCCAGAGCCAGGGAAACCGCGGAGGATCTGGCCTCAGGCCGGTGTCCACTGTGTTGCCTTGGCCCATAACTTCTTGAGAAAATGCCGCCCGTGAACAGAATCCTGATCTAGGTCTAGCCAGGCAGCTCACCTCGGTCGCGAGCGGGGCCAAGGTCTCCGAGGATTACTGCGCCTACACAGCTTGAAGGGGGCTCTCAATGGGTGATCGCACAGGCATCACCATCGACGAGGTCAAGATCCGCAGGGTGAACACCGACGCACTGTTCACCCAGGGATTCCTCTGCAAGCCTGACGGCGGATCGGACCAGCCATCAGCTGATGACATCGACGGCGCTATCACCGGAATCAGAATGCCGGAGCACCTCGATCAACGGTTCCATGCGGTTGAAGTGAGCAAGGGGACGGCAATCTACGTGCACCCCGTTATGACGCCCAAACACGCCGTAGAGATTGCGACCATGATCGCCGACGCAATCGCGCCCCTCGGATTCACCGGAACCATCACGGCATGCGCCGACCGCCCCGGCCCCAGACCCCGCACAGGGCGCTACGCGTACTGTGCGCCGCGATCTGCTCCGTCGACGCAGCCTTGGACAACAACGAGACGCCCCTCTTCTTTCGACCCGTGAAGAAGAACCTGGACCGATGGGCCGTGGACAGCCCCGCCTTCCAGAACATTGTTGACCAGATCGCCGGCTGGGCAGCAGCCAACGCGACCGCACCGATCCTCGCGGGAATCCACTTCACGATGACCCAATGCGAACCACACCAGGTCGCCGGCGTCTTGACCCGCTGCTGCGAGGACATCGGATGGGCGGACCTGATCTTCCCCACAGTCAACGGGGACTGGTACGTCCGGTTCACCGGTGAAGGTTGGATCCTCGCCGGCACCGAGATCAAGAAGGGCAAGGACGACGCCGGGGCGTCCCTGATGCGGCTCCTCGCCGACTCGGCCTCTCTGTACGACTACGCCCAAATGTCCCCAATCATCTTCGGACTAGTCACCCCTGGGAGTGTGATGCTCCAAAGGGCAACCCCGGGCCCCGACCTACCGGACAATTACATCCGCGGTCACCACGCGCTACTCGTCCCCGGCCCCGGAGACCTGGAGCTCAGCGCCGACCACGGATTCGTGAAGAGCTCCGTGCCCGGCATCTTCGCGATTCAGGTCCTCGGACCCGACCACCCAGACCTCCAGCCCACCGACCGCTGGCGTGTAACTCCTCTCGATGCTGGGCGGAGGCTAGTGACTGCGGACAACCTCACCGAGTGGTGGGCAGCCCCTCCGCAAGCCCCACCACAAGAGGATCTAATCTTCCTGCGAGAAGCCAATGCGGCCCTCCTGTCCAAGTGGGCCTGACCAAAGCGCCACCATGGTCCCAGGACTGCTTCTCATCAAAATTTGACGATCGGCATTCTGTCCGGACAACGAAGCATCCCCGTCGAACCGCGAACCATCTGACCGCGCTACTTGACGTTGCCGGAACTGTCTTTCCATGCACGAAGTGGGGCCAGCGATAACCGTCCTACCGGGGCCAGAATTACTTGGCGCAACCACTCTGAGAGGGCGGGAACTACTGGATCCGGCGCGGAGCGGGTACCGGACGTCCTCCATGCGGGGGGCGGTTTCGGCCGGGGGTTCTGGCTGTCCCGGTTCTGCCGGTTTTGCTGCGTCGGCCATGAGCTGTTCACTGCGTGCCGAGTCCGTCTGGGCGGCTTTGAGCGCGTCGGCGCGCCTGAAGAGTTCCGCCAGGGCTTTATCTGCCTGTTCGGCGCGCGACCCGGTACGGTGCACACCGCCGTCGATCGGGTGGTTAGGCTGGGTGGATGGCGACAGTTATTCTCGTGCGGCACGGCCGCACCACAGCCAATGCCACTGGACTGCTGGCCGGTCGGGCCGTCGGCGTCAGCCTGGACCAGATCGGGCGCGACCAGGCGACTCTGACCGGAGACCGGCTCGCGGCCGTGCCCGTAGTCGGGGTGGTGTCGAGCCCTCTTGAGCGTTGTCAGCAGACCGCCCAGCTCATCCTCGATCGCCAGGCTGGCACGCCGTACGCGCCGGTCGATCTCGATCTCACCGAGTGCGATTACGGCCAGTGGCAGGGCCGCACGCTCAGTGATCTCGCGACCGAGGATTTGTGGCCGGTTGTGCAGTCGCAACCGTCCGCCGTCGTCTTTCCCGGCGGTGAATCCATGGCCGCGATGCAGGCTCGGTCGGTGGCAGCGATTCGACGCCACGATGCAGCCTTCGAAGCCGAGTACGGGCCAGGGGCCGTGTGGGTGGCGGTGAGTCACGGTGACATCATCAAGTCAATCCTCGCCGACGCGCTCGGCATGCACCTTGACCTGTTCCAGCGTATTAACGTAGGCCCCGCCTCCGTATCGATCGTGCGCTACGGCGCTAGTCGGCCGAGCGTCTACGCGACCAACACCGACGCGGGTGACCTGTCGTGGCTGTCGAACGGCATCCACTCTGGCGATGTGCCGGTGGGCGGCGGTGCAGGGCAAAAGGCGCCATGAACCTCATGTGCCTAAAATACTGACATGCCTACACGTGTTCACGAGTTTGCCTGGCCTGATCGAATCGTCGTCGGCACCATTGGCCTTCCAGGGGCGCGCACGTTCTACCTGCAGGTGCGCGCAGGGACGCAGATCGTGAGTATTGCCCTGGAGAAGCAGCAGTCGGCTCTGCTCGCGGAGAAGATCGACGAAATTCTCGACCAGCTCATCACCGTCGAGGGCAACCCCTTCAGCGTTCCCACGAGCACTCCCATTGAACTTGTCGACAATGACCAGCTCGAGGCCGTTCAGGAGCAGTTTCGCACCGGCGCCATGAGCTTAGGTTGGGACCCAACCACGGCCCAGGTCGTAATAGAGGCCTACCCCATCGCCGATGTCGATGCTGATGACAACGAGGAACCGCTTGATGAGGGCGGCGCTAACGAGTCCGAAATGCTGCTGGTGCGAATGCCGGTCGGCACCGCCCGCGCATTCGCCAAGCGCACCCGTGAGATCGTCGGCGCCGGGCGTCCGACGTGCCCGCTCTGCGGTTACCCCATAGACGCCGACGGGCACATCTGCACCCTTCCCGAGGTCTGATGCCAGCGCCGGACCTAGTGACCGCCGAGCTGACGCTCACCGGCCGTATCACGACGGCTTCAAACGCTACATTTCTGGGCAGCATCGGCGACGTGGTGGTCGTCTATAAGCCCATAGCAGGCGAAAGTCCGCTGTGGGATTTTCCCCACGGCACCCTGGCTCACCGGGAGGTGGCCGCCTACCTGGTCTCGCAAGTCTTAGGCTGGGACGTGGTGCCGCGCACCTGGCTGCGCGATGGTCCTTTGGGCGAAGGAATGGTGCAGCTCTGGCAGGAGCAAGACCCCGCCCAAAGCGCCGTGAACCTGGTCGCGACGGACCAGGTTCCGGAGACGGGCTGGAAACACGTTCTCGAGGGACGGGATGAGAACGGAAGGATGGTCGCCCTCGTGCACGAAGACTCGCCGGCGCTCAGACGCATGGCGGTGTTCGACATGGTCGTCAACAACGCCGACCGCAAAGGCGACCACATTCTTGCCATGACGGACGGACACCGGCACGGCGTGGACCATGGGCTCACCTTTCACCGTGACCACAAGCTGCGCACGGTGCTGTGGGGATGGCTGGGAGACGCTCTGACCGCCGAGGAACGCGACGGCATCGATCGTGTCAGCGAAGGACTGCACGGTGGGCTGGGCCGAAACCTGGCGGACTTGCTCAGCGCCGAAGAAATCGCATCGCTCGCCGCGCGCTGCGCACGGTTGCGCTTGGCCGGGCGGTTTCCGGCTCCGAGCGGTGAGATGTCGGCGGTGCCCTGGCCGCTGTTCTAAGGGAATCACGGCTCAACTGTCAAAAGTTGGCTGCCCAAACGCCGATAACAGCGCCTACGCTCAACCAAGCCCGCAGGCCCCACCTTCCGCAGACGACGCGCCGAGCGTCCCATATACAGCACCCCTTCAGTCAGGTGTTGCGATGTTGAGGAGAAACCGCGCTGCCCACGCAGCCGAGGGATATGGGCAGAGTCCAACTTTTGTCGGCCCATCCGGCTACACTGAATGTATCGAACATATATTCGAATAAGGGTGTGTTGTGGGCGTTGTTGTCGGTCCCCGCGTGATAGACGCGGGCATGTCGTTGCTGTCGGTGCTGATCTCTCCGGTCCCCGTCGCGGCCGGGTATCCATCGCCGGCGCAGGACTACTTTGATGGGCGGATTGACCTGAACGAGCATCTGATCAAGGACATCACCAGCACGTACGTCGTGCGGGTCTCCGGAGACTCGATGGAACGCGCCGGCATCAGCGACGGGGATGAACTGATCGTCAACCGGGCCGTGGAACCCAAGGACGGGTCCGTAGTCATAGCCGTCCTGGACGGAGAATTGACCATCAAGCGGCTGCGGATCACGGCCGCCGGCGTCGTGCTGCAGGCGGAGAATCCGTCCTACCCGGACATCCGCGTTCCGTCCCTGTCGGATCTGGTCATCTGGGGCGTCGCGACCCGCTGCCTGCACCATGTTTGAGGCACACCATGTCTAAGCCCTCCCCGATGCGGCGGATGCCGCAGATCGCGCACGTGGATGTGAACTGCTTCTACGCCTCGGCCGAGCGGGCATTCGACCCGTCCCTCGAAGGCCGGCCCGTCGTCGTACTGTCCAACAACGACGGGTGCGCCGTCACCCGGTCCCCGGAAGCCAAGGCTCTCGGCATCGGCCTCGGTGAACCATGGTTCAAACTCGCCCCGCGGGCCAAAGAGTGGGGACTTGTTGCCCTCTCGAGCAACTACGAGCTTTACGGGGACATCAGCGCCCGGGTGATGGAACTGCTGGGCCGCTACAGCGCTTGGTTGGAGGTTTACAGCATCGACGAGGCCTTCCTGGGCGTCAAAGGCGCGCCGGAGGACCTGTTGGTCCTGGGCCAGACCATGAAGGCAGCCGTGCGGCGCAACGTGGGGGTTCCGGTCTGCGTCGGGATCGCCGGGACCAAGACCCTCGCGAAACTGGCCAACAAATGGGCAAAGCACAACCCGGCCTTCGACGGGGTCTGCCACTGGGACTCCGTGCCCGCCGCCACCAGAGAAGCGCTGATGGGCCGGCTGTCTGTGATCGAAATCTGGGGCGTCGCGACGCGCCTGACCAAACGCCTCAACGCCTTAGGGCTTCAGTCCATCCTTGACCTGTCCCGGGCCGACCCGGTGATGATCCGGGACCGCTTCTCCGTGGTCATGATGCGCACCGTCCTGGAGCTGCAGGGCACGCCGTGCATCCCGATGCAGGAAGAACGGATCGGCCGGGACCAGCTCATCTTCTCGCGCTCCTTCGCCACCCCCATCACCACCGCCGCCGGCATGCGGCAGGTCCTGTCCGTCTACGGCCAGCAGGCATCGGCACGGCTGGCCAAATACAGCCTCCAGGCCAAGGTCCTCACCGCCTTCGCCGGCACCTCGCACTTCAACCCGAACGACACCTCCTACCCCTCGGTGTGCGTGCCGCTGCCGATGCCCACCGCCGATCCCGTCCTGCTCACCCGGGCCGCCCACGCCCTCCTGCCCCACATCCAGGAAGGCATCAAATACGCCCGGGCCGGCATCATGGTCACCGACCTGCGGCCCACCGGCAACCAGGCACCGCTGGCCCTGTTCCAAAATCCGCACGAGGAACGCCACATCGGAACCCTCCTGGAAGATGTGACCCGCCGATACGGGCGCGGCTCCATCGGCCTCGGCCACGCCGGCATACGGGGCGGGCCGGACTGGACCATGAAACGGGACATGCTCTCCCCCCGCTACACCACCCATTGGGACGAACTCCCCCTCGTCAAAGCCGCCTAACGCCAACACGCCCCCGCAGCACCGCACCACGAAAGACCACACCCATGACCCTCAGCACCGAAAACCCCACACGAACCCTTGACCTTCAAGTCCGGCTCGACCCGGCAGGCAAGCCCCTTGCCATCCGGCACGACGGACGGATCTGGCTTGTCGATCCGGCCACCGAATCCCGGCACTGGATCGACGGTGACGCCGGGCGGGGCACCCGATGCACGGCCGCCGCTGGCGCCAACCCGGCCGGTACCGAATACTGGCGCGTCGAGGCCCGGCTGGGGGCTAATTCAGCGCTGCGCACCTTCACGCTGCGCCGGAATCCACGCTCCGTCCAGTGGCTCCTGGACGACATCAGCGACGGCGGCTAGGCAACGGTGACACTGAACCGTCAGCCGATCAACGACCAGATCTGGGCGGGGATCAGGGAAGAATTCACGCTGCCCGCCCTGGAACAGGTCCGCCGCCGCCTCGCCGAACTGATGGACGACCCCGACCCTGTAATGCAGCAGCTCGTCCGCGTCTTCATCGACGACGGCACGTTCTGCCCGGGATTCCAATTCGTCGCCGGCGGCCACCTCCACCCGACCGTCGTCGACCTCTTCCAGCGCGCCATAGAACTGAAGGTTCCGCACAACTACTTCACGGCCTGGATGGTTACACCCTGCCGGGAACTCGGCGGGTCCCGCCCCGTTGACCATCTGAAAAGCGGCCGCGCTCCCCTGTTTCGCGCGCTGGAATCCCACCGCTGGCAGTAGAGGCCGACCCGCGAACCGACGTCCAACGGTTCCGCTGATCAGTCCGGCCCGGGATGCATTGAGTCACACGCGGGAATCGCAGCTGCCCTGCCGTTGGTAGTCTTTAGCCCACCATCCCTTTCCGCCCGACACTTGAGGTGCGAACCATGATCCCGACGACTCCCACTCCGGGCACTGTCCTTCTGGCCGGCGCCACCGGCGATCTCGGCGGGCGTATCCTGCAGAATTTGGTCGCCCTGGGGGCCACCGTTCGGGTCCTGACACGGCCTGGGACCAGCACGGAGCGCATTGCGCAGCTCCGCGCCCAAGGCGTCGACGTGATCCAGGCGGGCTACGACGATCCGATGGCCCTCCGAAGGGCCTGCGCGGATGTTGACTGCGTAGTCTCCGCGATCAACGGCGTGGACAGCGCAATTTTCGACGCCCAATCGCGCTTGCTGGAGGCGGCGGCCGCGGTGGGCGTACCGCGTTTCATCCCTTCCGATTACTCCATCGATTACCGCGGAATCCGCCCCCGAAGCAACCGGAACTTGCAGTTCCGCCGAGACTTCGCACAGCGGCTGGATGCCACCGAAATCCGGGCCACTTCCATCCTCAATGGCGCCTTCACCGACATGCTCTCCGGGCAGGCTCCCATGATCCTGTTCTCCCGGCGTCGTGTGCTCTTCTGGTCCGACGCCGACCAGGTGCTCGACTTCACCACGAAGGATGACACTGCCTCCTACGCCGCCGCCGCCGCCCTCGACGAGCGGGCGCCCCGCGTCCTTCAGATCGCCGGAGACCAGGTCACGGCAAGGACCCTGGCAGCCACCATGTCCGACCTGACCGGAACGCAATTCGGGCTCCTCTACGCGGGCAGCGTCGGCTCCTTGACTGCTATGAGCCGGGCCGTCAAAGCCCTCATGCCGGCCTCTGACAAGCCGTTCCCGCCGTGGCAGGGCATGCAGTACTTCGCCAGCATGTTCAGCGGCGACGCGACCCTGAACTACGTCAGCAACGACCGGTACGGGAGCCGGAGGTGGACCACCGCCCGGGACGTCCTGGACCAGCACGTGCAGCAGAGCTCACCGGCCCCGGTCCCCTAGCCTGGGGGTTGTTGCACGGACAAGCCCCGAACCCCTAGGGTTCGGATCATGGCCGCGCCCGGGGGACCCGCTCGTTATGGAATGCACACGACGCCGACACTGCTGTCCGTAGTATGCCTCGCCGTCGTCGCGCTAACCGCGGCCTGCGCGTCAACTCCCCCACTCAGCACGTCGGCCGGCGAGCAAACGGTCACCAAACCGCCCGCCGCCACGGCCGCACCATCGACGGGCGCCGGACTGTCACCAGGCATGACCCTCACCCCGGCTCCGCCGATTCCGCCTACCCCCGGGCACGGTATAGATGAATGCCTGCCACAGCGTGCAGAGAAAGTCGTAGGCAATGGAGCGCTGGAGTGCCAGTACTTCACATCCGGTTCCATTACGCCGGCTTCTGTGCCCCGTGATCCGGGAATGAGCTCCGGCGACTACGCGATACGGTTCGGCAGCGTTGGCGGCCGCACGTTGATGACCGTGCGTATCCCCTGCGCTTCGTATGCGGTCACGGTCAGCATTGCCGGCGAAACGATCACGCCGGATGTGGGGACACTGGAAAGTTCCCTGGGCACGTGCAACTTCCCGTGGGACCAGGAACAGGCGCGGATGAAACGATACCTTCAGGCTCCGTTTCAGTTTGCACAGCGGGAGACTGGAATCGTGCTGCACAACCCGGAATGGGGAATCACCCTCTTCCGGACCCCCTACTCGGCCGGCTGATCCCCCGGTCCCGCCTAAGGGGCGCCAGGCTCCGGCCAGATTGCGACGTTCATCCGCTTCGTCCTTGACGGCCACACCGCACACAGGCGCCTGTCGGGATGAGGCCATGCCCTTCCGGGGGCCAGAAATACCTGACACGATCAAGTGGGAATAAGAACCGCCGCCACCATGTTCGTTTCCGGTGTGAAGAACATCGGATTCCTGTCCTTCGGCCATTGGACCGACCACCCGGATTCCGGCACGCGCACCGCGTCGGACGCGCTGTTGCAGGCGATCGACCTCGCGGTCGCGGCCGAGGAGCTGGGTGCGGACGGCGCCTACTTCCGAGTCCACCACTTCGCGCAGCAATACGCCTCCCCGTTCCCTCTGCTCGCCGCGATCGGGGCCCGGACAAGCCGCATCGAGATCGGCACCGGCGTGATCGACATGCGCTACGAGAACCCGCTCTACATGGCGGAAGACGCTGGCGCGGCCGACCTGATCGCGGGCGGCCGGCTGCAGCTGGGCATCAGCAGGGGTTCACCCGAGCAGGTCATCGACGGATGGCGTTACTTCGGCTTCGCCCCCGCCGAGGGCGAGTCGGACGCCGACATGGGCCGCAGGCACGCCGAGCGTCTGCTCGAGGTGCTCACTGGCAAGGGCTTTGCGGCGCCGAACCCCCGCCCGATGTTCCCGAACCCTCCGGGCCTGCTGCGCGTGGAGCCGCACTCGAGGGGCCTGCGCGAGCGCATCTGGTGGGGCTCCGGCTCGAACGCCACGGCCATCTGGGCGGCGAAGCTCGGCATGAACCTGCAGAGCTCCACGCTCAAGGATGATGAGAGCGGCAAGCCCTTCCACGTCCAGCAGGCCGAGCAGATCGAGCTCTACCGGCAGGCCTGGAAGGAGGCGGGGCACGAGCGGGAGCCGCGCGTCTCGGTCAGCCGCAGCATCTTCGCGCTAACGGACGAGCGCGACTGGCAATACTTCGCCCGCGACCGCCACAGCTCCGACCAGGTGGGCAACATCGACGAGAAGACGCGCGCGGTCTTTGGCCGCTCCTATGCCGGTGCCCCGGACGAGCTGGCCGCGAAGCTGGCCGAGGACGAGGCGATCGCCGCGGCAGACACCCTGCTCCTCACGGTCCCGAACCAGCTCGGTGTCGACTACAACGCCCACGTCATCGAGTCGATCCTGAAGTATGTGGCGCCGCAGCTCGGCTGGCGCTGACCCCTCGTGACAGATTCCCCGGGCACTGCAGTCGCGGTTAATTTCGGCGGTGTCGACGCTCTACTGCGGGACCGCTGTGTGCACCTGAGGTCCATTTCGGACGGCATCGATCCCACAACAACGCGGCGGAAGCCACCAGGTCAGAGCGAAAGAGATGCTGGCACGCGGCCTCACCCTCAGGTGCGTCAGCCGCCGGGGGGAATGGGCGGCGGGGGCTGAAAGCGTTCCCACGCCGATTGCCGGGTCATGCCCAGAGCCGCGCCAATGCGCGCCCAGCTGATGCGCCGTTGACGCGCGGTCCCCACCCAGGCGGTCAGTCGCTCTTCGACCTGGGAGGCGACGGCGGCGATTTCCGGCAGGTGGGCCAGGAGCTCATCATCAGTCATCTGCAACCAAGGCGTTTCGCTCCGTGAGCCGTCCGAACTGCTGAACAGCCTCATGGACGCCTCGGCACAGTCCTGACAAATGGCAACGCCGGGACCTGCCACGAGATGCCCCGAGATCCTGGCTGGTCTCGCGCAGAAGCTGCACATCATCGGGCCGGTCAACGGCGGTTCCAGTTCCACGGCATCCTCCTGGCGGCTAACAGTTGACAGAGTTCAGCATAGTTGACTTGTCAGGTGAATCCTGACAGGTTGTCAGGCGTGACCTTACAACGAATGGCTGATACCGGAGCCCGGCCACCCACCAAAACGCCGCTGAGGCGGCTGGCGGCGTTCCGGAAGCTGTGGGTTGCCAGCGCATTCGAGGGCATCGGCGACGAAGCAAGCCGGGTCGTGATCCCGATCGTTGCCGTTTCGATGCTCGGTGCCGGCACTCTGGAAGTGGGGGCCATAAATGCGATCGGCATGAGCGCGTTCCTTGTCCTGGGCCTCCCGATCGGCGTCTGGGTGGACCGGCTGCGGCGGCGCCGGCTGATGATCACCGCGGACGTGATCCGCGCTTTGGCGGTCCTGAGCGTTCCGGCGGCCTTCATCGCCGGCGCGATGACGATGGGACACCTGCTGGTCTGCGTGGCGCTGATCGGCGTCGCCGACGTCGTGTTCACCACCGCCCACGGAGCTTTCGTCCCGTCCGTCGTCGGACGGGAACGGATTAGTGATGCGCACGCCCGGCTGCAAACGGCCGCCAGCACGGTCGCCGTCGGCTCCCCCGCCCTGACGGGGGCGCTCCTCAGCGCCATGGCCGCGCCGTTCGCCTTGTTGACAGCCGGAATCTCCTACTCCGTGTCTGCACTGACCCTCAAGAGCATCAACGTCAGCGAAGACATCAAGCCACCCCTGGAGCACGAGGGATTCTGGCCGGCAGCACGGGCCGGGCTGTCCTTCACCATTCACCACCCGGTGCTCAAGGGTCTCTTCCTCTCCGGGATGATTCTCAACGCAGCCACCATGTTCGGCAGCGCCGCCACAGCCGTGTACGCCCTCAACGTTCTGGGACTCAGCCCCGCCGTCTTTGCGCTCCTGAGCAGCTTCGCCGCGGCGGGAGGGTTTGTCGCCTCCGTCGCGGCACCGGCCATCCTGACGCAGCTCGGCATCGGAAAGACCAGAATTCTCGCCAGCATCGCCTGCGTGGCGGCCGACGCGATATACCCTCTCGCCACGGTCCTGCCTTGGTCCCCGGCTCTCTGGCTCGGCGTGTCCGTATTCGGCTGGGCTTTCCTCATCGTGGTCATCTCCATTGCGGGGGCTGGCATCATCCCCCGCATCGCTCCGCCGCACAGACTCGGAACAGTCATGGCCAGCAACAGACTTTTTACCCTCGGAGTCATGCCGGTCGCCAGCCTCACCGGGGGCGCCCTGGCCACATGGATTGGCGTCCAACCCGTGCTCTGGATCTGGGCCCTGCTCGCTGGCGCCTCCGCAGTCCCCATCGCCTTCTCGCCGATGCGGACCTGGACCAAATTCCCGGCCGACTTCGATTGCGCCACCGCCCCGACTGCCGGCCCAGCTTGCTCGCCGGTTCGCAGCCTGGGCTTCGGGCCGTGCCGCCGCCAAAGACGTAAAGCGAGGGGTGGTACGTTCCTGGAATGACTTTGCGACTTGGGGTGTACGGAGACAGCTCGTCGTCGAGCCCTATTGGCCTGCCCTGGAATGGCCACCGCGGATCCGCCGGGTGTTCGATCTCCATGCCGAGTGTGCCGAGGAGACCGGACTACCGAACGCCACCTCGGCTGAAGCACAGGACGGGCGGCCGCGATGCGCTCGCGACCGCCCGCAGAAACCGGGTGCACCCTGGGCTCAGCGCACCGACTTGCGCTCGTAGATCGCCATCGACCAGGCGTACCCGGCGACCACAATCACGACGCACCACCCGATTGCCAGCACCGGGCTCCAGCCGAGCGGGGTACCGAGCAGCAGCCCGCGGATGGCCTCGATGAACGGCGTGAACGGCTGGTACTGCGCGAACCACTGCAGCCATTCCGGCATCGACTCGGTCGGCACAAAGCCGCTGCTGAGGAAGGGCAGGAAGGTCAGCACGAGGGGCAGGTTGCTGGCGGTCTCGGCCGACTTCGCCTGCATGCCCATGGCCACCCCGAGCCAGCTGATCGCGTACGCGATGAGCACGATCAGACCTGCGGCGGAGATCCATTCGACAAACCCGGCGGTCGGGCGGAAGCCAATCAGGAGGCCGACGCCGAGCACAAGCACGACGGCGATAATCGCCTGGATGGTATTGCCAAGCACGTGCCCGGCGAGCACCGCGGCCCGCGAGATCGCCATCGTCCGGAACCGCGCGGTGATGCCCTCGGTCATGTCCATCGACACGGTCGTCGCGATGCCGCCTGCGCTGCCGGCGATGGTCAACAGCAGGATGCCCGGCATGACGTAGGCGACATACGCCTCGCGCCCGCCGGCCGGATCCGCGCCGGGCAGGCCGGCCCCGAGCGTGCCGCCGAACACGAACACGAAAAACAGCAGCAGGACTACCGGCCCCACGATGGTGAACACCGACAGGCCCGGATAGCGCAGCATGTGCAGCAGGTTGCGGCGCAGCATCGTCACCGAGTCGGCAATGACGTGCGCTTGCTGGCGGGTGCCCGGGGCCGTCCGGCGCTTGGCGGCGATGGTGGTCATGATTCGGTTCCCTTCGTCTCGACCCGGCCGGTGAGCGCGAAAAACACGTCATCGAGGTCCGGGGTGTGGATGCTGAGGTCGTCGACCTCCAGGTTGGCCGTGTCGAGGCGGTCCAGCACGGTGCGCAGCGCGCCGACACCGCCGTCGCTCGGCACCGTGAGCGAGAGCCCGGCGTCGTCGCGGGCGGACTCGCCGAGCAGGCGGGAGGCGGCGTCGAGCCGCCCGGCGTCGGCGAACCGGAGCCGGATATGTCCGCCGGGCACCAGGCGCTTGAGCTCGTCCGGCGTCCCCTCGGCGACGAGCCGGCCGCCGTCGAGCACCGCAATGCGGTCCGCGAGTTCGTCCGCCTCGTCCAGGTACTGGGTGGTGAGCAGCACGGTGGTGCCGTCCGCGACCAGGCTGCGGACAATGTCCCACATGGTGTGGCGGCTGCGCGGGTCCAGGCCCGTGGTGGGCTCGTCCAGGAAGATGACGCTGGGCGCCGAGACGAGGGTCATGGCGAGGTCGAGGCGGCGCTGCATCCCACCCGAGTAGGTGGCGAGCGGCTTACGGGCGGCCTCCACGAGGTCGAACTGCTCAAGCAGCTCGGCCACCCGGGCCTTCGAGCGCTTCGCTCCAAGATGGCGCAGCCGGGCCATCAGCAGCAGGTTCTCCTCGCCGGTGAGCAGCTTGTCCACCGCGGAGAACTGGCCGGTGAGGCCGATCGCGGCGCGGACGCCGTCAGGGTCGCGCACGACGTCGCATCCGTTCACCAGTGCCGTGCCGCCGTCGGGCCGCACCAGGGTGGACAGGATGTGCACGGTCGTCGTCTTGCCGGCGCCGTTCGGGCCGAGCAGCGCGGTGACTGTGCCCGCGTCCACGGTGAGGTCGACGTCGTCGAGCACGGCCTTTGCGCCGTAGGACTTCCGCAGCCCGCGGACGTCGATTGCTGGCGTGTTCATGTGCTTGGTTCCCTTCTGTTGGTGGCCCGGAGTCATTGAGCGCGCTGGATGCTGATGTCGCCGTGCTGGGTGCGTGCACGCACTGCGACGGTCTGTTCGGACGCGTCCGGAGCGCGGTCGCTGTCCAGCTGGTTGCGGACGTGCCCCTCTTTCGAGGACAGATCGAGCCAGGCGGGAACGCCGGGCCGCACGCCGATGGTGACCTGGCCGAAGCCGCTCTCGACCTGGATGGAACCACTCGAGACCTCTGCGAGCTGGATGCTGCCGTAGGCGGTCTTCGCCGCGACAGACCCGAGTGCCTTCGAGATCTCGAGGTCGCCGTAGGAGAGCTTCGCTTCAAGGTCGCCGCCGGACTCCCCGATCAGGATGGTGCCGTGCGACGCCTTGAGGATCGCGTCGCCGGTGACTTTGCCGATCCGGATCTGACCGTGGTCGGCCGTGATCTCGATCCCGCCCTCGGCGGTGCCGAGGGTCGCGTTGCCGTGCGAGGCGCGCAGCCACAGGTCGCCGGTGGAGTCGAGATCAACGCGGCCCATCGAACTCTTGATCCGGGTTGCGCCGAGGCGTCCGACGGCGCGCACGCCGCCGACCCCGATCTCGGCGGTGAGCCGCGACCCGGCAGGCAGCTCGACCTTCACATCGACCGACTCGGTTGGGCCGATCCAGCTGATGCGGGGCCGGGGGCCGGTGATGATGAGCCGCTGGCCGTCGACGTCGATTTTGGTCTCTTCCGCGCCCCGGCGGTCGACTGCCTTCGCGGGGTTCGTCGGCGAGACGGTCACGACCGTGTCGTCACGGTCAGTGGCGATGATTTCGATCGCGCCGACCTGCAGTTTGATGGCGAGGTCGATGGGGGTGGGGGTGTCGTAGGTGGGCATGCTGGCGCCTTCCTTTTGGGTGTGTTTGATCGACCCCGCGGGTCCGCGTGGTTGGTGGGTGCGGTGCGGTGGGCGGTTTAGCGCGCCCAGCCGGCGAAGTTGTCGCCGGTGCGCAGCGTGCGCTGCGCGGATCGTCGCTGCTTGGGCTGGAGAGCGGCTGCGACCGCGCGGACCAGCCAGGTGTTGACGGACAGGCCGTCAGCGGCCGCGGCCTCGTCCACCCGGGTCTTGAGGGCATCCGGCAGGCGGAGCGTCGTGCGCGAGGTGCTCGCGTCGTCGAGGTCGAGGGGTGCGGCCGGCCGCTCGTCGGTGTCAGATTCCGGGTTCGGCTGGGTCACCACGAACTCGACGTCGCGTCCGCGCAGCCGCATGTCGACTGATCCGGGTGCGAGGTCGCGGGTGATCTCGCCGACCGCAGCCGAGAGAACGTCGAGGAGCACGAGCCGGGTCGCGGCGTCCAGTCCGGCGGCGAGCCGCTCGGCCACGGCGCGGGTGTCCTCCGAGCCGTTCTCCGCGGCATCCACTAGCTGCCGCTGTAGGTCGTTGACGTATTGTCCGAGTTCCATGCCACCATAGTGACACCACAGTGGTGTCACGTCAAGCCTTCGTGGTGTCACGGGTGATCCGCAGGTTGGTGCGGCGGCTCGATGAGGGTGAGTACGGGTGAAAGGCCCCCGCCCTGAGTCCTAGTTGGCGTCCTGTCGGTTCACCATTTCGGCGATCCAGATCGGCGCGAACGGAGAGGTGCAGTTCGGCGGCGTCGGGTAATCCTTGAGCACCTCGAGGCGCTCGCCGATGCCGATCGCGCGGGCGCGGTGTGCGGGGTGCTCAATCCCCATCTGGGCCAGGCAGTGGTTCATCGCCCACTGCAAGCGGTCCGGGGCGTCCTTCATCTGCGCCTCGATGATGTCGAGCAGTCCTGGCAGGTCGAGGCCCTCCGGCTTCTTGGCAACGCGGTCGGTAGTCAGCGCCCAGCCGGCACTTGCCACCAGCGGGTCCGGATCGGCGAACCAGGCCACGCGCAGTTCCTCGGCATGCGGGTTCTTCTTCACCACATAGTTGACGAGCCAGTCCTGCACCTTGGGAGTGTGCGCCTGGCGCAACATGACGTCCAACTCATCACGATCGAACGCCTTCGGACGGCAGATCAGGAGCGCCAGGAGCCGCGCCGCGGTATCACCGGTCCCCCACAGCTCACCGGCCAGCTCCTGCTGCGTCTTGAGCCGCTTGGCCAAGGCCCGCAGCTTGCCGAGGTTCACCCCGTGGTCGTCACCGTGCTTGGCGTTCACGTCCCGGATCCTCGGGTCCTCGAGGTCGGCCAGCTCGGCCATCACCTCGGCCGCCGTCGTTCCGGTTTCCGTCGTCTGGGCCACCTCGGCCTCCTGTCCGTTGCTTGTGCGATTCAGCATACGTCGGCGGTTCGGCCGCCCGCGGCAATAAGCGGCTTGGCGACGAAAACAGACGACTGCACCGTGGGCGCGCACGCCGGTGAGCGTCCGGTGCTCACCTGTGAATCGCCCGCTGCCCCTTGCCCCAGACTGGTTGCCTGCGGCAAGCTGTTGATCAGCTGATGAATTGATCAACCGGGAGAGACCCGACGGCGGCAGCCCCCGGAAGGTTGCCGCGGCGGTGCCGTTGCGGGGCTGGAACCCCGCAGGACGGGAGGGCTCGGAACATGGAACGTGCAGGATCCAGGCCGGCAAAAATTCGCGCCGCCGTCATTTTCTCAGTGGTGGCGGTGATGGTAATTCTTGGAATTGCGTGGATCGTGACTACCCGGTCACCGGTCACGCCGCCTCCGGGAGCGTCCGGGGCCCCGGTGAGTAATCCTTCGGTATCGGGACGTGCGGCTTTCCAGAAGGTCCCGAATCAGGTTCTGTTTGCGCTTGATGATTCCGGAAACCCGGATCTCTCCGGAGACTTGACGAATATCAAGCAGGGTGACGCCGGCGATTGCTATTTCCTCGCAGCGTTGATGACAGTGGCGTCACGGGCCCCTGCGACCGTCTTGAACATGGTCCATGACAACGGCAACGGCACCTACACCATTTCCTTCCACAGCAAGTACGACGGGGTGTCCAATCCGGTGACGGTCACGGTCAACGGTGATCTTCCGTACCGCCGCGGCAAGCCCTTCGAAAACGGCATCGAAAATATCGATGGCAAAAACGTGTCATGGGCCGCGATTATCGAGAAAGGGTGGGCGGCCGCGAACGGCAACAGCTACAACGGCATCGATGGCACCGACCTCAGCAACGCCCAGGATCATGATGTACACAATGCCCTCTATGCCATCACCGGCGAAGTGGGCGTCGACCGCAACCCCGGCGGCCCCATGACGGGAGTGAGCTTTGAGCAGATGCAGCAGGATTTCACGAAAGGCCTCGTGACCTTTGGGACGTCCAACTCCGACGGCGAGCTGGTCTCCGACCATTCCTACGCATTGCTGGGTCTGAATCCCTCCGACCAAACGGTTGTGGTAGGTGACCCGGAGGGTGGCCACACCACGCTGGCTTTTGCGACCTTCCAGTCAACGAACATCAACCAGTACATCGCGATACCAACATATCCTTGAGCGGCAGCCCTAAACGGCAGCCATGGCCCGCTCGCCGTTGAAGTATTCGAGCTGCCAGCCGTCGACGGCATGGTGGTGGGCCAGGTTGAGCACAGCGTTGTCGATGCTGTCCAGGGTGCGGCCGACGGCGCGGCTGAGACTCACGCGCAGGAGCGTGCCATGGGCGACGGCCAGGACGCGGCGGCCACGGAACTCCTCGGCCAGCGCCTCAAGCGCGGCCAACCCTCGGCCGGCGGCCTCGTCCTCGCTCTCTGCGCCGCGGAACCCGTCGGGGATGCGCAGTGCGTCCAGTTCAGGACCGTCCTGAAGGCCCTCCGCGGGTCCGAAGCTGCGCTCGGCGAGCTCCGGCACGCGCCGGGCCACGCTGAGGCCGAGCCCGGCGGCGATGAGATCGGCGGTTTCCGCGGCACGGCTCAGCGGTGACGACACGATCGCGTCCCATTCATAGCCGGACAGGACGGCGACGGCGTCGCGAGCCTGACCGCGGCCGACGTCGTTCAGAGGAATGTCGGTGGATCCCTGCAGCCGGCGCTGTGCATTCCAGTCCGTCTGGCCATGGCGGATGAGGGCGAACGTCGTAGATGTCATGCCTTCCATTCTGCCCTGACGGCAGGCTGGCGATGACAGAGGCGCCGGTCTGGGAGCCGCCGCGAGCATCCTCGTCATCGGCAAAGAGCGGCAAAGAGCGATCACAATACACCGCCACTTCGCATAGTCCCTTGACGCATGGCAAGCACCGGACGCAAAGTTCACACGAGAGTCATTCCTCAGATGGCCGATAGCCGTCCGGGCCCAGCCCTCATGCCGCAACAACCGCTGCACGGCGGAGCATATTGCATCCCTTGAGCCCCTCCCAGGCGGAGCCGCTTGCGGTCAACAACGGGAGCGCTCCGGTCACCTCTTGGACAGGAGAAGTAAGGATGGATCTCGAGCAACCGCCCCCAGGCCCAAAGACGGTAACTGCGGCCAGGGCCGCCAAAGAGGCGGCGCTGGCGTCCACTTCCGCGTCGCGGAAGAAAGTTTCGTACGGTGCCCAGGACCGCAGAGGACCACTACTGTGGAATTCAGGCTTGGAAAGGCTCACCAACCGAACCCGTCTGCCGGGACAGCCAGCCGATGTGGGCGTGAACCTGTTCTACGAGGACCTTGAGTGGAATCCCCTCTTTGGCCCGGGCGATCCCTCGGGGATCATTCCAAGGGAAACGGATCAGGTTCCGCCTGGAAATATGGCTAATGCGGGAGGGCTGATTCTGCCCTGGTGCTCGAATTCGCAAGAGGTCCGCCGGAAGGCCATTGTTGTGTACCGCCTTGGGGAGGACCTGGATACGATCGAAGATCCCCTCCTGTATGTCTTCCAGTATTACTGGGACAACGTGGGGTACTTCTTGCCGGCAACCTTTGGGTCTTTCGACCAGAAGATCTCTATGGGTGAGGGGCCCAGCGCATCCCTCAATGTGGACTTCATTCTCGGTCCTACAGGAGACCTGGTTGCCAAGGCATGGGCTTAGGGCCCGGCCGGACCGCGGCCGGCCGCTGCCAATCACTATGGGAGCCGGCAAGGTGTCCGGAGACTAAGTCGAGTTGCACGGTGGCGCTATCCGGGAGTGCCCGACTGTGCTGCGTAGGCAGTGGCCCGGTCGCGGACATGGTCCACGTACGGATCGGACTGGTTGTAGGAGTAGATCGCGTCGGCCCAGCCCGCGGCGGTGGTCAGGTCACCACCGTGTGCGCACAGGTACGAGGCGGCACTTAGCGCGGCGTCATCGATGTTGAACGGGTCGGCTGTTCCGTCCCCGTTCCCGTCCCGGCCTGCGATCTGCCACGTGGAGGGAATGAACTGCATGGGTCCGACGGCGTGGTCCCACCGGGCGTCACCGTCCAGGGCTCCGGCGTCCGAATCAGGGATCGCGGCGAAGCCGTCACCGTTCAGGCTCGGACCGACAATTGGCCCGCTCGCCTGACCAGTGGCGGTCAGGCTGCCGCCGCCGTACGTTCCGTGGCCGGATTCGACGAAGCCCACCGCTGCCACCGTATTCCAGCCGATCCCGCAGGTGGGGGCCGATGTGTTGGCCGCAGTGGCCGCCGCCACGTAGGCCTGGAGCGCCCGGGCGGGGATGCCGGTCTGCGCGGCGGCATGGGTGAGCCACTCGGCGTCCGCGCTCCGGGTGATGTTCACGGCGGAGGTGATGCCGGCGGACAGCGATTCGAGTTTCGCCTCTGCCCGCGGCGGCGCAGGCAGGGCCACGCGGGTCTCCGCCCCGGAGAACCGGAAGACCCAAAACAAGAACCCGGTGATGACGCAAAATACAAACAGGCCGAGCACGGCAAGGCGTTTCAGACGGAGCATGGACTAAGCGGGCCGGCCGGCGACGGTGCTGGCCCGCGTGTCCGGCGCGGCACGGAAAACCGCCCCGGCGCCGGACACGCGGGAGGCCATGGCCCTAGCCAACACACWCGACGCAGTAAGCGTGGCCGTTCTTTTCGCGTGCAACCTGGGACCGGTGCCGGACCAGGAAGCAGGAGTAGCAGGTGAATTCGTCCTGCGCCTGCGGGATGACCTGCACGACGAGTTCCTCGGCGACAATTTCCCCGCCCGGGCTGATCGCATCGTCAAAAGCGTCGGCTTCATCCAGTTCACGGACAACGCTGCGGGCATCCGGGGCGTTGGCGGATTGCAGTGCCTGCAGGGAATTATCCTGCGACTCCTTGACGTCGGATCGGACTTCGTCGTAATCGGTTGCCACGGGGGTGACTCTCATTCCTGTGTTTAGTTCTGACGGGAAGCCAACGTACACCATTGCGCGCGTCGCTGCCTCATGTGAACCAAGTCCTTCAGGCCGAACGGAGTCCCGGGACCTCGTCGACCGGCACCGGCGTGGGGTCCTGGGATCCCGCCGGGCCCGGGCCCGCCGGACTGCTGCGGGCAGCCGAGGCGAAGGTGTTGGCCGGCCGGGGCAGCCCGTAGTGTTCGCGGAGCGTCCGTCCGCTGTATGCGCGCCGGAAGAGTCCGCGGTCCCGCAGGATCGGGATGACGTGGTCCACGAAGGCGTCCAGGCCGGACGGAAGCACGGGCGGCATGATGTTGAAGCCGTCCGCCGCCCCGGCCTCAAACCATTCCTGGATTGCGTCGGCCACCTGCCCAGGGGTGCCAGAGAAGGTGCGGTGGCCGCGGCCGCCGCCGAGCCTGCCGATGAGCTGGCGCACGGTCAGCCGTTCCCGCCGCGCGAGGTCTACGATCAGCGTGTACCTGCTCTTGGCCCCTTCGATCTCGTCCTCGGAGGGCAGGTCGTCCGGCAGCTCGGCGTCCAGGGCCAGGGATGCTGCGGGGACCCGCAGCACCCCGGCAAGCTGCCTTCTGGCGTGCTCCGGGTGGATAAGCTCGTCGAGTTCTTGCTCCAGCCGCCGCGCCTCGGCCTCGGTGGAGCCGATGACGGGAACGATGCCCGGGAGCACCTTGATCGTTCCCGGGTCACGGCCGGCGGCGGCGGTTCGCCGCTTCAGGTCGGCATAGAAGCGTTGAGCGTCCGGCAGCGTCTGCTGCGCCGTGAACACCGCTTCGGCGTAGCGGGCGGCGAAGTCCTTGCCGTCCTCTGAGGAGCCGGCCTGGACAATCACCGGGTGGCCCTGGGCGGAGCGTGGCACGTCCAGCGGCCCCTGGACGCTGAAGTACGTGCCGGAGTGGTTGACCGGGTGGACCCGGGTGTTGTCTCCCCAGGTCCCGGCTTCCTTGTCGCCGAGAGCGGCGTCGTCCTCCCAGCTGTCCCAGAGTTTGCGGGCCACGTCGAGGAATTCCGCGGCCCGCTCGTACCGCAACGCGTGGGCCGGCTGGTCCGGCAGGGAGAAGTTCCTCGCGGCGGCGTCTCCGGCGGTGGTGACCACGTTCCACCCGGTCCTGCCGCCGCTGATGTGGTCCACGGAAGCGAACCGGCGGGCCAGGTTGTAGGGGTCGTTGTAGGTTGTGGACGCCGTGGCGATCAGCCCGATGCGGTCGGTGACGGCGGCGATGGCGGCGAGCAGGACGGTCGGCTCGAGTGTGCCGTAGGGCCGCTGGCCGACGTCGCCGTGCAGCACCGGTGAGTCCGCGAAGAAGATCGAATCGAACGTGCCGCGTTCCGCCGTTCGGGCCAGCTGCTGGAAATGCGCGACGTCCGTCCCGGCGAAACTGTCGCTTTCCGGCAGCCGCCACGAGGCCTCGTGGTGACCGGTGCTCATCAGGAACGCGTTCAGGTGCAACTGCCGTGCCCCGCTCACAGCTGAACTCCGGGAACGTCGGCCCGCAGTTCCACCGTCTCGGAATAGACGGATGAATCGCCCTGGATGGACGTGCTGCTGCGTCCGTCGACGCCGCGGGGTACGTCGCCGGCCACCGTGACCCGGTTCAGCTGCCGGGGCTGGCCGTCATAGTTGTCCGGGGCGTAGTGCTGGGTGATGCGGTTGTCGAACAGCACCAGCTGGTCCGGTTCCCAGTTGACGCGGACCACGTTCTCGGGACGGGTGACGTAGGCCTGGAGCAGCCGCAGGATGTCCTTGGATTCGGTGTTGGACAGTCCCACGATGCGCAGCCTTTGGGCGAAGCCGCCGATGAAGAAGCCGCGCTCGCCGGTCAGTGGGTGGACCCGGACCACGGGGTGGGCAGTCTCGAAGTGGATCCGGGTGAATTCCTTCCGCCGCTCACCGGCGTTGGCGTGCTCGAGGTTTTTCGGCACGGAGTAGTCGTAATCATTGGTGTGGATGGCCCACAGGGTGTCGGCGAAGTTCCGCAGCTCCTCCGGCAGATCGGTGTAGGCTCCGGCGGCCGAGGCGATCAGGGTCTCGCCGCCGTAGGCCGGCAAGGTGATGCTGCGCAGGGTGGAGGCCTGCGGCGGGTTCACGACGAACGTGACGTCGGTGTGCCAGTTGTTCGCGCTGCCGTTTTCGCTGTCCACCGGCAGGACGGCAGGTTTGCCCTCGACGGAGGCCACGGTTGGGTGTGCCTGGGTGAGCGGGCCGAAGCGGGCGGCGAAGCGGACCTGGGCTTCGTCGTCGTGGACGTTGGCGTCACGGAAGACCAGGGCCTTGTGGGTGTTCAGGGCCGCACGGATCTGGGCGATGGTGGCGTCGCTGAGGTCATTGCTGAGGTCCAGGCCCCGGATCTCGGCGCCGATGCGGGCGCTGAGTTGCCGGAATTCGAGCCGGGTTTCGGTGGTTGTCGACATGGTGGTTGTGTCCTTTGGTCTGTGGGGGTTAATTGGACTGGGATCCGACGGCGGTCCGCCACCGGGAGAAGTGCCGTTCGACGGCGACCAGCAGGTAGTTGACCAGCAGGCCGAGCAGCGAGACGGTGAGGATCCCGGCGTACATGTCCGGGATCAGGAAACTGGACTGTGCGTTGACGATCAGGTACCCGAGTCCGGCCTTGGCACCGACCATCTCCGCCGCAATGAGCACCAGGATCGAGGACGTTCCGGCCATCCGGATTCCGGTGAAAATTGTCGGCACCGCCGAGGGAAGGATGACCTTCTGGAACAGCCGGAAGTTGGAGAGTCCCAGCGAGCGGGCGGCCCGGACGAGCAGCGGGTCGACGGTCCTGACGCCGGCGATGGTGTTCAGCAGCACGGGGAAGAACGCAGCGTAAGCGACGATGCTGATCTTGGAGGTCTCCCCGATCCCCAGCAGGAGGGTGAAGACCGGGAGCAGCGCCAGTGCCGCGGTGTTCCGGAAGACCTCCAGCAGTGGGTTGAGGAACCGGTCAAGGGACCGGTACCAGGCGACCAGCAGGCCAAGGGCGACGGCGGCCACGACGGCGATGCCGAAGCCGCTGGCGGAGCGGGTCAGGCTGGCTGCCAGATGGTTCTGCAGTTGGCCCTTGGCGACGAGTGATCCCAGTGCCCGCAGGACCTCGTGCAGCGGCGGAAGGAATACCCTGGTCGAGGCCGAGGCGAGATAGGTGGGACCCAGTTCCCAGAGCAGGAGGAACAGCACGATCGCGCCCGAGGCCCAGATCCCCCGCCCGGCCCTGCGGGCGCCGGACCGGACCAGGGCGGGAAGGCGTCGGGTTGCGGCGGGCTGTGGGGGCCGCCCGGTTGCGGCTGCAGCGGGGGCGGCAGGGGTGGTAGGAGCGGCAGGCGCGGTGGTCTCTTTGGTCAGTGTTGGTGCGGTCATCAGGCTGCCTTTCCCGTGCTGAGCTGTCCCTTGCTGGGCTCGATCTTGCTGAGCTGGGGTGCCTCGTCGGGCGCGGACCCGTCGGGCCGGATCTTGGCGTGCCCGGCTTCCTGGGCCTTCCGGACCTCGTCGTGCAGCAGCGACCAGACTTCGTGGCGGTGTTCGACGAAGACGGCGTCGGAGCGGACGTCCCGGTCACCGCTCCGCTCCCCCAGGTCAATGTCGACAATCTGCTTGAGCCGGCCGGGTCGGGAGCTAAGCACGGCGACCCGCTGGCCCAGGTACACGGCCTCGTCGATGCCGTGGGTGATGAAGATGATGGTCTTGCCCGTGGAGCGCCAGATGCGCAGGAGTTCCTCCTGGAGCTGTTCCCGGGTCTGGGCATCCAGCGCTGCGAACGGTTCATCCATGAGCAGGACGTCGGGTTCGTACGCGAGGCTCCGTGCGAGGGCAACCCGCTGCTTCATGCCGCCGGATAGCTCATGGGGATACCGGTCCTCGAACCCGGAGAGGCCGACGAGCTCGAGGTAGTGGCGGGCCTTGTCGGCACGTTCCCTCCGGCTCGGGCGGCGCCCGTCGCTGCCGGTTCCTTCGAGGCCGAAGGCGACGTTGGCGGCCGCGGTGCGCCATGGGAAAAGGGCGTACTGCTGGAAGACGACTGCACGGTCGCGGCCTGGCCCGGTCACCTCCTTGCCGTCCACGAGCACCTGGCCGGCGTCCGGCCGGGTGAGCCCGGCGAGGAGGTCCAGGAGGGTGGTTTTGCCGGAGCCGCTCGGTCCGACCAGAGTAATGAACTCGCCTGCGGCGACGTCCAGGGTGATGCCCTCCAGCGCCGTCAGGGTGGAGCCCTCGGGCTGGTCCTTGCTGGGCCGGACGGTGAACTGTTTCCCGACGTTGCGGAGGCTGATTTTCGGCGTCGGTCCGGTACCGCGGGTCATGATGCCGCCCCGTTCAGCAGTCCGTTGAAATCGTTGGTGTAGTACTTGGACGGGGTGATCCCGCCGCTGACGATGCCGGTGTCGTTCAGCCATGCTGACCAGCGGGTGAAGTCCTGGTCGCTGATGGCCCCCTTGGACGGGACTCCGACGCTCTTCCAGTACTTCAACGCCGCGGTGCTTTCGGAGCGCTGACGCTTGTTGATGATGCTCGTAAACCGCGCGATCACCTCGTCGCGGGGGGTGGTGCGTTCCCATTCGATGGCCTTGGCCACACCGGTGGTGAAGATCTTCGTGGTTTCCGGGTTTTTCTCGATGAAGTCCTTGCGCAGGACGTACTGGCCGCCGGCGAAGGTTCCAAAGAGTTCGAAGTCGCTGAACAGGGACCGCAGGCCGCCCGTGGCGACAGCGTTGTCCTGCAGCACTCCGCCRAGCGCACCGACGTCGACCTGGCCGCGGCGGATGGCCTCTTCGGTGTCATTGGGCGGAACGACGACGAGCTGGACCTGCCTGATTTCCTCCTGCGACAGTCCGTTCTTCTTCAGGTAGCTGTTGATCACGGCGTCCGCATGGGCGCCCAGGGTGTTGACGGCGACTTTCTTGCCGATCAGATCCCGCGGCGTCCGGATCGGACTGTCCTGGGTGACGTAGAAGCCGTTGAACGTCTTCTCGTCCTCGCCGTAGTAGTTGATCACCGCAGTGACCGGCGCGCCGGCTTCGATGAGCTTGACCACGGCCCCGGAGAAGGCGCCGCCGAAGTCGGTGGCTCCTGTGGCGGCTGATTGGATGCTCGCCGGCCCGCTGATGGTGTTGCCCACCCAGTTCAGCTTGACGTCGCCGAGGTAGCCGAGGTCCTCGGCCAGCTCCGGCAGGCTCACGTTGTTGGCCGAGCCCTCGTAGCGGAGTTCGGTCACTTCGGGTGCCCCGGGGGTATTTCCGGCCGGGGACTGGGCGCTCGCAGGGCCGCCGCAACCGGAGACCACCAGCGAGACCGCCACGGCGGCAGCAACGCCCAAGGTGGAGAAAAGTCCTGCGGGTAAGTGTCGGTTTTTCATAGCGGATTCTTTCTGGATTCGATGGTGCGGACCGGGGCTACCGGACCGTGCCCACCATCAGAGCAGAGTCGAATCCGTTCCGCAGGTGCCTCGACACCCGAGGAAACCGCGCGTAATCCGGCGACGGAAACAGCCATGGACGCACCCCCAGTACCCGATCGGACGCAGCGCGAAGCAGTCCGTAACAGGGCAAGACTCACGCGGTCATTTGCGCCCATCCTGGGACACACCCGTGCCACACCGGCCCGGCACTGTGAAGTCTTGGTGACGCCCGGCGACGGCGCGTGAAGGGGCCGGCGCCGCGCCACTGTCGTGCATGGGACGAAAGATTGCTGGAGATGTGGCCGAATGTTGCGCGCCGGCGCGGTACCGGCGGTTAGGGCCCAGCACGACCAGGCGCACAACAGGACGAATAAAGGCGTGTCCGCCGCTGCTCTTAAGCAGCGGCGAACACGCCTTGATCATCGGGCCGAGCCGCTGCTTACATTCCGGGGATCTGCTGCGCCTCGTGAACCTCGATTTCGCAGCCGCCGGGCATGTTCAGGTGCGGGTGCACCTTGGCCAGTTCCACGGCCGCCTCAAGGCTGTCGGCCTCGATGATGCTGTATCCGGCGACTTCACGCTGGCTTGGCGCAGTGGCTCCGCCCGCGGAAACGCGGACACCGTTGGCCAGCGGCGTTCCGAAGTCGATCAGGCCGTTGCCGACCTTGGCGGCCCAGTTGTTCCACTGTTCCATGGCGGCTGCCATGTCATCCGGCGCGGGCGGCGCGGCCTCGGCGGGGGTCATCGGGGCGTGATAGAGGAAGACGAACTTGGTCATGTTGCTCCTGCTTTCCTGGCGGTCTTGACGGGCTTAGGTTGGAAAACTTCAGACGGCGACGGTCCGGCCGGTGAACGCGATCAGGCGCTCCAGGCTGCTCGCAGTCTCCGCGACCGGCTGGACAGCGGCGAAGCTGCCGCTGGCGCGGACCTGGTCCGAGATGGTCACCAAGGCCAGGGCCTCAACGTGATCCGTGACGACGTCGGAAACTACAAGTTCCTGGCCGGTGGCCTTCGCGAAGTCCCACGCGTGGACGAGCAGCTCGAGGTTGACGATCCCGGCGACGACGGTCGCGGGCAGCTCGGCGAAGCCCATGTCGATGGTGCCTTCGAAGCCGCGGCGGCTGAACGCCTCCAGGGTGGCCTGCGCGAGTCCGGCGATGCGAACTTCCGGGCCCGCCCCGGCGTCGTCGCTTACGTCCGCGCCCAGCGCCCCGCCGATCTGCTTCAGCGAACCGGCCAGGTGCTCCAGCAACTCGTGGGCCGTGAAATTTTCGCAGGGAGTGGCTTTCTCACGGTCCTCCGGGGTGAGCTTGCGCAGCACGCCCAGGAGCACGGCGAGCGAAGCCTCGGCCGAGCTGAGGTGATCGATCGGGTCCGGGGCAGCCGACCATGCGTCCGGACCGGCGCCGTCCGGGGAGGAGGTCTCGGCGATCAGGCGGCCAAGGTAGTGGTTCCAGCCTTCGGCATGTGCTGCGGCCTGTTCGGCGTTGAGGCCGGCATGGACCAGGCGGAGCGTGGTGCCCCCGGCGTCGGGCTCCAGCGTGATGGTCACGGTGGACGCGCCCGGCGCCAGGTCCATTCCGGACTCCCAGCCCCAAGTGAAGACGATGCGCTTGCCCGGCTCGATCTCCTGGAATGTGCCGGCGGCGTGGTGGCCGGGAGTGACGGTCCAGCGGTAGTCGCCGCCTATCCGAAGGTCAACGCGGGCCGCCACCGTTTGCCAGCGGCGCAGACGTTCCGGCTCGGTGATGAGCGCAAAGGCCTCGTCGGCGCTGACGGGCAGGTGAATGGTTTTATCGAACGTCATGAGAGTGGTCCCTTGTCTTGAGGCGAAGCATCGGAAGTGGTCGTGTGATGTTGAGGGGGCCGGTGACGCTGGGCGGCAAGTGCGGCCGCATCTGATGCCAGCAGGTCCAGTTCGTAGGTCCAGAACTGTTCGACAAGGTCACGCAGCCGGCCCATGCCGCCTGGGTCGAGTCGGTAGTACCTGTTCCGGCCCTCTTTGCGGGCAGATACCAGGCCGGCCTGCTCCAGGAGCAGCAGGTGCTGGGACACCGCGGAGCGGCTGACCGTGAAATGGGCGGCCAGCTCCCCGACAGCCTGTTCGTGGCTGGCGAGAAGATGCAGCAGGCGTCGCCGGTTCGGCTCCGCAGCAATCTCCAAGGCATCCAACACAACTAATACGTTAGTGATCACTAACGTATTCCGCAAGTGCCCAGCAGTCAGAGGGATCAGGGAACGCAGGCCGGCACCCTTGCGGATCGCGGCCCGGGCATGGCGCAGCTGTTATCGGAGCGGTTTGTCAGGGCGCTATGGCGCGTGCCGGGTTACCGCGTCCCGGGTTAAAGAGATGCCGGTAACCGGGACGGGGAATCCCCGGGCGCAGCGGCTAGAGGCCCCGGTGGTGCTCGATGAGCCATCGCGCCATCTGCTGGGCGCGCTTGGAGGCCAGCGCGTCCCCTTCGGTGGCGGAAATGATGGAGCCTTTCATCAGGATGTGCCAGGACCGGGCAAATTCCTCGGGGCGGTCCAGCCCGGCTTCTTCGGCCAGCGCCTGGATATGCCCGCGGATGCGGCTGAGGTAATCGATGCTCGCCTTGCCCAGCGGGTGCCCGGCGCCCATTTCCAGCAGCACATTGATAAACGAGCACGCCTCGAAATCCTCGCGCTGGAACCAGTCACCGAACACGTCAAAGACGGCGAGCAGCCTCTCCTCGGGGGTGTTGCCCCGCCGGCTGGCCTCGGCCACGATCAGGTCCACGGTCCACACCTGGTCGCGGAGTTCCAGGAAGGCCAGCACCAGGGCGTCCTTGGACGGAAAGTGCCGGTAGAAGGTTGCCTTGGATACCCCTGAACTGCTGATCAGCTCATTGACCCCTACGTCGCGGATGCCGCGGCGGGAGAATAACTCGTAAGCAGTGGCGAGGATACGGTCCACCGGCTCGTCGCGTCCGGCCATGGCTGTGGCGGGCAGCAGCGTAGGACCCTCGGCGTCGTTGACAGTCATGATAAAAAAATTTTACACCGGACCGAGGCGTACAGACCGGTCTGCCTCGGAGTGTGCTATCAGTCTCCGCCGGATTCCACCGGCGCTGTCGGCCAGCACGACGCCGGCGGGCCGGCCGAGGACCCGCCCGGCGCCTTACCCCCACCTAGGGATGCAGAACCCGGTCGCCATCGCGGCGTTGTGAGAAACGACCGTCCAGTGCGTGGACGAAGCTGCGGAGGGTCGCGGATTCGTGCGTGCTGTTGGCCAGCCGGACGATGGCCGAAGCCGTGTGGGCCAACTTGATGTTGTGGTGCTGGCTGTAGGCGGAAAGCCGTTCGAAGGCGTCGTCGGAACCGATGTGGAGTATTCCCATCAGGATGCCCTTGGCCTGTTCGATAAGGCCTCGGGTGCCGATGGCTCCGGCGACGGCCTCGCGGGCGGACCGGTCCGTTTCAAGTTGAACTGTTCTGGTGAGGTCCAGGATGAACCCGTCGACGAACAGCAGCTTCCCGTCACTGTCCAGCACGCCCTCCCCCGCCGTCAGGACGCGGCGTTCACGCCGGCGTGCGTCGAAGAGACGATGATAATTGGCGAAAAAACCTCCGCCACGGCACACATCCTCAAAGATTTCCCTGCACGGCTTCCGGTCGTCAGGATGCACGTGCTGCATAAGAACACCCACCGTGGGCACCACCTCGCCGCGGTGATAGCCGTGGATCTGGTACATCTGCTCGGACCACTGCAGCTCCCCCGAGGCAGCATCGTAGCGAAAGGTCCCGGCGAGGCAGCCCTCGGTGGCCAGCGCGCTGGAATAGGCCTGCAACGCCTTCAACTCCGTCATGGCCGGGCCTGCCTGCCCGGCCCGCCGGCGGCGGCGGCGGCGGACGCCCTGTCCCGGGACACGGTCAGCACGAACTGAGCCCAACCTGCGCAGTCCGCGTCTCCAATGCCTGCCGCCACCGCACGATCAGCTGCTGGTTCCGGGTCCCTGCGAGTCGGCCCAAGAAGCGCGCTGCGGACGGGATGCGGAGGCGCGGCGGCCCTTCAGGAGACCTGGGCGCCCAGCCGCGGGCCGGTCTCGCCCGGGCGCGCTGGCCCTTCACGTGCGCTTCGTGAACTCCGCGCCTCTGAGCGCTGGGTTCCACGGGAATGCCCTCGGCTACGGACTGGAGCAGCGCGTCATCTCGCGGTGCCGAAATTTCCGAGACCAGCCCCATGCCGGCATACTCCCGTACTGCTGCGATCCCGGCCACCGCCGCCGGCAGGTCTGGAAAGGGCCTGGAGAGGGCCATGACGGTCCCGTCCGGGGCCGTAAGTCGAAATCGGTAGGACGTGTCGGAATCGGTGAACAGTTCGAACATGCCTGTCATAGAACCCTCCTGGAAGCCGGGACCCGATTGTTCCCGGCGACGCCGTTGTCACCGGGAACAGCCTGAATCCACCCGAACGATGCCAGTCACTCGTACCGGCCGGATCGAATTGATGAATTCATGAAAGTCTGAACTATGCAACTCACCTGCGCAAGAGGTACCACCCTGTCCGGCGGCGGCGACGACACTGCAGCGGTCCGGCGCTACGATATGTAAGCGGGCTGACCAATTGATGGGTGTGCAAGACAGACTTTTCTGTCTTGCACGTGCTAGTTTTCCTGTCGCCGGGGTCTGCACAGACGCACGGTTCAGAATAGTTGAATGTGAAGGAGGGAGGCACCGATGCCGGATGATCTTCCTGCAAGTCCGGTCCAGACCGATGTGAAGGCAGAACTGTTCAAGGCCATGGGCCACCCTGCCCGAATCCAGTTGCTGGAAATGCTCGCCGACGGACCAGTTGCCGTAAGCCGACTGCGCGACAACACGGGCCTTGAGCCGTCGAACCTCTCCCAACATTTGAGCATTCTCCGCCGCCAGCGCCTGATTGTCCCCTCACGGCGCGAGGGCAGGTTGTTCTATGAACTGGCCAGCCCTGAGGTTAATGTGCTGCTCGCGGCCGCCCGATCCCTGCTCGGATCTCTCCTGGTCACCACCCGGATGACCCTGAGCCCCATGGCTGAAGAGCCTGAAGAAGCAATCCGCTAAATGCCGGCGCACGCCGGACTGTATGGACAACATCGATCGACCGGCCTGGACGCGTCCGGACTAAAACCAGCAGGGGTAGCAATGGCTCACGCCGAGAACGAGACCACCATCAACCGATCACCGGAGGACGTCTATGCGTTCCTCGCGGATGGGCTGAACAACCGCGCATGGCGCTCCGGGGTTCAGGACATAGCACTGAAGAGTGGAACACCCGGGGACCTCGGTGCCGTGTACAGCCAGACCCTCTCGGGCCCCGGCGGCCGGCCGATCGTCGGGGACTATGAAATCACCGCGGCGGACCCCGGAAAGCTCCTGGGCTTCCAGGTGGTGGCCGGTCCGGCCCGTCCGGCCGGTGCGTACCGGCTCAGTGAAGCGCCGGGCGGAACGACCGTTCGTTTCAGCCTGGACCTGGAGCCCAAGGGACTCATGAAGCTCGTGGGCCCGGTGATTGTCCGCACCATGAATGCCGAGGTCGCTCAGTTGACCAATCTCAAGAACGTTCTCGAATCCGCCTAGATGAGGGCGCAGGGCGTTCATTCTTGAGTGTGACCCGTCCCAGCTAAGGCCATCAAGTGGCAAGCAGCAACCTTCATAGGTAACGGTGAAGAAAGGACCATCCTCATGGCTCGGATTTTCATCACAGGCTCCACCGACGGACTTGGCCTCGCCACCGCCCGGACGCTCCTGAACGGCGGCGACGAGGTCCTGCTGCACGCCCGCTCCAGGGAACGCGCCGCCACCCTCGAAGAACTCGCGCCGCTTGCCATCGGCATCGTGATCGGTGACCTCAGCAGGGCCTCCGAAACCCGGGAACTGGCCGCGCAGGTGAACGCTCACGGGCGGATGGACGCCGTCATCCATAACGCGGGCGTCTACCTCTCGCCGGGGCGCGTCGCGACCCCGGAGGGACACTCCCGCACCCTGGCCATCAACGTTCTGGCCCCTTACATTCTCACCGCGCTGATCGAGCGGCCGCACCGCCTGATCTACCTCGGCAGCGGGATGCACCGCGCGGCCGGCGGAAACCTTCAGGACATCGATTGGACCCGACGGCGCTGGGACGCCAGCGCCGCCTACTCCGAGAGCAAGCTCTACGTTTCCGCGCTCTCCGCTGCCGTCGCCCGGCAGTGGACCAACGTGCTCAGCAACTCCGTTGACCCCGGCTGGGTGCCCACCAAGATGGGCGGCGCCGGCGCCCCCGACGACCTCGCCCTGGGCCAGGACACCCAGGGCTGGCTCGCCGTCAGCCCTGACCCGGTCGCCCAGGTCTCCGGAATGTACTGGCACCACCGCCGGCCGCGGAAACCGGCCCCGGAGGTCACAGACGCTGATTTCCAGGACAATCTCACCGACAAACTGGCCGAACTCACCGGCATCGCGCTCTTCTGAAGCGAACCATCGACCCGGCCCGACCGGCACGCAAGGGTAGGTAGTCCCTGCCGGCAGGTCAGGTGGCGGAAAGTATCCCCCAGCCCGTCCCTATCGTGAGCTCCACTTGTCGGCTTAGGCTGGTCGCATTCTATGAACGCAGTTGAGCATCGAACACCGCCGGCATCTGGAAGGCCGGCAGCTGGTTCGAGGGGGCCGGAAGGGGGCCGGGATGACGCCGGCGGACAGGACATGGACACCCGAGGACCAGGGCTGGCTCCGGGAAAACCTGCGTGAGGCCATCGACCACCTGGTGGAGATGGGGTACACGGTGCGCGGGGGGCAAGGCGAAGATCCGGAACTGATTCACCCCGGCGGCTCGGCCGTCCAGACGTGGCGGGAAGACTACCCCTACGAGCAACGGATGTCCCGCGAAGAGTACGAGCTGGAGAAATACCGGCTGCAGGTTGAACTGCTGAAGTTCCAGTACTGGGGCCAGGACCAGGAGCTCAGGCACGTGATCGTCTTCGAGGGCCGGGATGCGGCCGGCAAGGGCGGAACAATCAAGCGCTTCACCGAGCACCTGAATCCCCGCTCGGCCCGGGCAGTGGCATTGAGTAAACCCTCTGACCGTGAACTGGGCCAGTGGTATTTCCAGCGCTACATCCAGCACCTGCCGACGGCCGGGGAGATCGTGATGTTCGACCGCTCCTGGTACAACCGGGCAAATGTGGAGCGGGTCATGGGCTTCTGCTCGGAGCAGGAGTTCGACACCTTTATGGTTCAGGCCCCGCTCTTCGAGCGGATGCTGGTGGATTCCGGGATCCACCTGACCAAGTTCTGGTTCTCGGTGACCCGCCACGAGCAGCGCACCCGTTTTGCGATCCGGCAGATCGACCCGGTGCGGCGCTGGAAACTCTCGCCCATCGATCTCGCCTCCCTGGACCGGTGGGAGGAGTACACGGCCGCCAAGGAGGAGACGTTCCTTCGGACCGACACGGACCATGCGCCGTGGATCACCATCAAGTTCAACGACAAGAAGCGGGGTCGGATCAACGCCATGCGCTACTTCCTCAACCAGTTCGACTACGAGGACAAGGACACGTCAGTGGTCCACAGCCCCGACCGGCTGATCGTGCGCCGCGGCCGCGAAGCCGCCGGCGACTAGCGGCTGGCTCGCGGTCGGCGGATGCGCGAACGCACGGCTGCGTCGCGCTCACGGTGGGATCCCAGCAGAAGATGGCACCATGGGGACATGACTCCTGCACACGGTTCTTCAGGCCTTTTCCGGCGTCCCCAGCCCATCAAACCCAAGGCGGGCCAAGAATCGGTGTGGGACTATCCGCGGCCGCCGAGGGTCGAGCCCCGATCCGAACGGGTTATCGTGCGGCTTGGCGGGCAGGTGATTGCCGACACCACCGATGCGGTGCGCGTCCTGGAGACAAGTCACCCGCCTGTCTACTACTTGCCATTGGACTCATTCCCTGCCGGTGTACTCGTCCCGGTCGGGGGCACCAGCTTCTGCGAGTTCAAGGGAGAAGCGCACTACTTCGACGTCGTTGCCGGCGGAGTCGTCGTTCCCCGTGGCGGGTGGACCTATCCCGAACCCACCCTGGGTTTCGGGGCGCTCAGCTCCCGGGTGGCCCTCTACCCGGCTCACATGGACTCCTGCCAAGTCGACGGCGAGCAGGTGACCTTCCAGGAAGGTGACTTCTACGGCGGTTGGATCACCACGCAGATCGTTGGTCCTTTCAAGGGCGGCCCGGGCACGGCCGGGTGGTGAGCACATCGCGCTTACGCCGGCAAGACTTGCTGCCGGTGCGTGTGGCGACTCAGCCGGTGCTCGCTCTGGCGGCTTGAAGCCCGTTGTGCCCCGCCTTGCCGGCGTGATAGCTTTCCGGTGATCGTGATCAATCTTCAGGAGGTGAGACCCATGAACGCAGTTTCCGTAATGGGCGCTCCCCCGAAGTCCACGGTCGCGCGACTGAAGTAGTCGTCTCCGGGAGTGCCGCAAGGCAAATTCGCGAAAGGCGACTCCCATGAACACAACATCTTCTTCAACTCCGCGCATCCGTTCGACGACCGCATCCGGTGCCGTTGCAGTGACGCGGACACCACAGCCCGGAAATTGGCCCGTTCCCGGCCAACAGACCGGCGCCGCACGACGGACCGGCAACACACACACGCGGGCCTTGGTGCTCGCCGGCGCCGGAGCGGCAGGCAATGCGTGGGAACTCGGTCTCATCGCCGGCCTGTCCGATGCCGGCATCGATGTCACCGAGGCCGATCTCATCATCGGGACATCGGCAGGATCGACAGTGGCTGCCCAGATCACCAGCGGGACACGGCCGGCCGAACTGTACGCCGCCATCCTCGCCGAGGTGCCTCGGCCACAAGCCGGCCATTCCGGACCGGACAAGGGACGCGCAACGAATTTCTCGGGGCAGACCTATCTGGAGTGGTCCAACGGAATCATTGGTTCTGCTGCGGATGCCTCCGACATGCGCCGCAGGATGGGCGCCGCGGCACTCGAGATGGAAGCTTCCGACGGCTCTGCCCAGATGCGCTGGCGCGACATCGTCGCGGCCCGGCTTCCCAGCCGGCACTGGCCGCAACAGCCCGTGCTGATCGCGGCTGTTGATGCGGATACCGGGGAACCGGTCGTGTTCGACCGCAACAGCGGAATCGATCTGGTGGACGCCGTCGCCGCCAGCACCAGCAACGGCTACCGCATCGGCGGGAGCCGGTACATCAACGGCGGCTATCGACGCAGTGAGAACGCCGACCTGGCGGCTGGATACGGGCTTGTGCTGGTGTTGTCACCCTTCGGCGGCAGGTCGCGGATGCCGCTCGAGTGGGGCATGGATCTCGCCACCCAAGTCGACGAACTGCGCGCCGGGGGCAGCAGGGTCCAAACTATCTTCCCGGATAGCGCCGCGGAGCACATGTTCGGCGCCAATGCGATGGATCTGTCCTTGCGTCCGCCTGCGGCTCGAGCTGGTTACAGCCAGGGCAGAGCCCTCGCGGAGCTGGTCGCCGAAATCTGGCGGTGACGGCCGAAACCTGTCGGTGTTCGACTGTTACGGCGCGAGAGTCCAGGGGTCGCCGTGCGAGGCGCGGTGCCATGCCTGCCGCGGGCCACCCGATTCGTGCGCGACATCTGTCAGCCAGATCGTGCTGTCCGGGGCCCATCCGGCGATGACCGTCGCCGTTTCGGCGTCGACCTGTAGTGGGCGCGTCGCGCCGTCGAGGTAACCCAGGACGGAGAGGTGCGCGGCGTCCCACTCCCCTGCCACTTGTTCCCAATCCGGGATGACCCACCGGCCGTCGCGTCCAGTCAGGCGGAACCAGTCGTGTCGCCGGGATGCAGTGACCTCCATTGGGAACCTGCGGCACAGCGTTATCCAGTCTTTTGCTGTGCCGATCTCAAGTGTCCGGCCCGCTCCCTGAACTGGAACCGTGGTCGCCTGCTCCCAGCCCAGGGAATCTTCCACGAGGCTCAGTGCGGCCGGGACCTGCCCGACGGTGTGGACTAGCCCGTGCGGTATCGACCACCAGGTTCCTGACCAGTTGGCGCGAGGGTCGCCCGGGCGTTCGCGCGCGGCCCGCAATTCACCGGCTCGTTCGTCTCGGCCCCACCCAGCCAGTGTTTGTCGCGGATTCTTCGGCAGCAGTGTCTGGCCGTCTGTCGATCGCCAGTCGATGGCCCACTGCTCCGCCCGGCGAGGCTGCCAGAACCACTGGATGTCGGGCAGCGCCATGACCTGTTCCGCGACGGGCGACAGGGCCGCCGTCACACCCGGGAGATCCGCGAGCACGTCCTCTCCATCGGGTGCCTGCCAGTACCTTGCAGCGTCCACGGACCGCTCGAGGGCCGCCTGGACCAGGTCGCTGTCAAGGTCGGTAAAATCCAGTGAGGCGAGCCTGGCAGCCAGCTGTTCTGGTGACGCGGCAAAGGCCGGCATCGCGGTCTCCCCGGAGGCAGCAGCGCTCAGCAGGACCCGCGAGGTCCCCGGTCCACTATCAAGTTCGTATCCCAACCAGAAGGCCGCCGTTTTGACCTCCGGATCCAGCTGCATCGCCAGTTCGAGGCACAGACGGCGCCCCCGGGGCCCCCGCAGAAATACGTCCACACTTGGCGTCATCAGATCATCCTCCCACCACAGCGCAGCTTTATCTGGAGCGGTCTCAGGTGCCGTCGATGATGGCGGGTATCGTCGCAACGCGTTTTACCATAGCGTGATGGAGACCACGGTTAGCGGAGTTTCTGTGCATTACGCCGAGTACGGCAGTGGCACGCCGGTTCTCGCTCTGCACGGCGCCGGTGTGGATCATCGCGAGATCGCCGGTGCCCTTGAACCGATTTTCGACGACGTGCCTGGCTACCGGCGCCTGTATCCGGACCTGCCCGGGATGGGCCGGACCCCGGCGCCTGAGACGATCACGAGCAATGACGACGTCGTGGACATTCTGCTCGGCCTTATCGCCAGCACTATTGGTGATGAACCGTTTCTTATCGTGGGTCAGTCCTACGGCGGCTACCTGGCCCGTGCGATTGCGAGTCTGCGACCTGATCAGGCCGTCGGGCTGGCGCTAATCTGCCCTGTTGGCCAACAGACGCGCGACGTGCCTCAGCACGAGGTCCTTGTTTCGTCGGTCGATCTGACCGGTGCACTCGGCTCGGATCTCGAGGCTACTTACCGCAGCTACTTCGTTGTGCAGACGCCTGAAACGCTGCGTCGGTTCCAGGAGTATGTGGCTCCCGCAACGTCCCTGGCTGACGAGTCGAGCCTGATGCGGATCTTTTCGCACTGGGAGTTGCGGGATCGGCCGGAAGCCGCGAAAGCCTATCCTCATCCGGTGTTGGTCGTTGCCGGGCGACAGGATGCCACCGCCGGGCACACAGGACCGTCGGAGCTGATCCTGCACTACCCACGCGCTACGTTGGCCGTACTCGACCGCGCCGGCCACGCCTTGATCCATGAGCAACCCAACCTCGTGCGAGCCCTTGCCGCCGACTGGCTCATGCGCGTGCGTGAGGCGTCAGACGACAAAAGCCAGCGGGCAGTGGCGCCCGCATGCGGACGGAATCCCTGTGTCATGGCTCCGCCGAAGAAGGGCAAGGCGATGCGTCCGCGGCGTCCAACCGGCGTCATGCAATGCCCGGTAAGCAGCAAACCATCGCGACGGATTGCAGTCGGGCGGCCAGCGAAAGGACAATGGTGCCCATGACCGCCGTGACCCTCCTGGCCTTTGCCGGGCTGTGCCTGCTGCTTTCCGTTACCCCCGGCCCGGATACCTTCCTGGTGCTGAGGATCTCGCTGCAAAGTGCCGGGGCCGGCCTGGCGGCGGCGCTGGGCTCAGCTCTGGCATCCCTGGTCTGGGCCGCGCTGGTGGGAGTGGGGCTCGCCGCCGTGCTGGAGGACTCGGCGGAAGTGTTCCGTTGGCTGAAGATCGCAGGCGGGTTGTACTTGCTGTATCTGGGAATCTCGTCGCTGATCCGGGCGCGCCGCACAACTGCATCCCCGGCGGCCGGGCACGCTCCCCGCCGGAGCTACAGCCGAAGGACCGGCTTCGGCGCCGGCGCGTTCTCCACACTGCTCAACCCCAAGGTCGGCCTGTTCTACCTCGCCGTCGTGCCGCAGTTCATTCCACACGGCGGCAACACGCTGGATACAGCCATGGTGCTCGGTGCCATCGAAAGCGCCATTGGATTCCTCTACCTGGCGGCTGTAGCCGTCGCGGCAGCGAAGGCAATGGCCTGGCTGCAGCGCCCCCGGGTGAGCAGTTGGCTCGAACGCGGCAGCAGCGGCATCATCGCCGCGCTCGGCCTGGGTGTACTGGCATCCAGCACCAGCTCGTAGCGGCGCGCCGGACCTCGACGGACAGGTGCAGTTCCCTATCCGGTAGAACGCCAACCCGAATCCAGCCGTTCCTCGGGTGGCTGCGACCAGTCGAGGGCATACATCACCGGGATCCTTCGCAGTCCAGGCCTGTTAAGGACGCCACCCCCGAGTTGGCTCATTGACTCCGCGAATTTCACGAAAACGGCGGCCGGTCCTGAAGAGGACCGGCCGCCGCCGAATGAAGATCAGGGTTGCGTCAGGCCTTGGCCTTGCGCTTCACCCAGCCCCATACAGCCGTAGCCACCAGGAGCACCAGTCCGATGATGGCCAACCAGAGCAGACCCTTCACAGCGAAGCCAAGGATCGAAAGAATAAGCCAAATGATAAGCAGTGTGATTATTAGTCCCATACGGAAAGCCTAAGCCACCCAGGTGGCTGCTTCCGAACGATCAGTGATCGTGGCGGAAGATGGCCACGGCTTCGCGGACCGCGTAGTAGACGATGACCATGCCGGCCACGGGGTCGGCCCACCACCAACCGGCAAAGGTGTCCAGCAAGATACCGGCCAGCACGGCGGCCGCCAGAAGACCGTCGATAAACGTCACCTTGCCCTCTGCTATCAGAACGGGATTGCCCAGCGCCATGCCCGTGCGGGCCTTTCCGGCTGAGAGGGCGAACATGACCACTGCCGTGACAGCCGTCCAGATAATTCCGGCGGGGCTCGGCCGTGCGTGGTGCCCGGCCGCCAAGGCAAGTCCGGACTGGATGAGCAGATAGAGGGCCAGGGCAACGAACGCCCCGGCGATCAGCCTCAACGCAAACCGTTGACGCCGTTCCCCGGTCCCGGAGAGTTCCCAGATCACCACGGTGCTGGCACCGATCTCGATCAGGCTGTCCAGGCCGAAGCCGGCCAGCGCCACCGATCCGGCCGTGATGGAAGTGACGGCAAGAACTGCCACTCCGACGACGTTCCAGCCCAACGTGATGCCCTCAAGGATGAACCCGCGACGTCTCAGGCGCGCCATCTCAGGGCGCTTCAAAATTTCAGGCAGCATCTGTGCTCTCTTTCCCGGCGCCCCCGGCGTTTCCGGCGATGGGTGCCGGCAGGCCGGCCAGCCGTTCGATGACGGCAAGCCCGGCCGGGGTGCCCGGCCAATGCCGCCGCAAAGACTCCGGACCCGCGGAGCGGATCACGGAACGAAGAACCAGGGCCATGATGATCACGTCATCGGCATAGCCAATCAGCGGGAGGAAGTCCGGAACAAGATCCAGCGGCAAGAGCAGATATCCCAGCAAAAGCAACAGCTTGATCCGGGCGCCGCGGGATACCGCCGGGTCGGCCGCCAAACGCCTCAGCACGCGCAACACATCCGGCAGCAGCCGCAACGCGTCCCGCATACCCACCGTCTCCGGATGGGACCTCGCATAGACCCACAACCCCAGCAGAAGAACCGCGTAGACGCCAACGAGCCCGGCCAGGATACCCAGCGCCGTCTGCCACCACTGCACGGCCCCTACTCCCCGGCCTCAGGCAGGCCATGGCCTGCCGGGGCATGCAGAGTCGCGTAGACCTTCTCGGCGTACTCGTCGAATACAGCGGAGCACTCGCGCAACTGCTCGTCGGCGGCCTGCGCTTCCGGCAGTTCCAGAACGTCACGGCTTTTCAGATCACGGTACCAGCGCCGCAAGCGGTCCAGGCTCTGCTCTTCCTCTTCCAGCTCCGCCAGAGTGAACTTGCCGCTTCGGGTTTCCTTGGCGATTTCGGCCTCGAACGCCCCGCAATCGCCGGAGAATTCCTTCCACTCATCCAACCTGAGCTCCTCGAATGCCGAGCGCAGGCCTTCCACTCCCGCATCGCCGCTGCCCGGCGTGGGCAGGACAAGGACGCTGCCGGTTCCGCGGCCGGCCAGCTCCACGACCCTCGGCACGGCTTCCGAGAAGAACGGCGTGTCCGGAACGGTCCACACCCCTGAGGCCACTGGCGCAGCACCGATCCTCCGGAGCTCCCGCCACACACCGACCCTCGTCCGTGAGGCCTCACCAGTCAACCGGACAACAAGAACCAACCAATCCATGCGCCAATCATATACTGCTACAACAAGGTAAGTAACAGCTGTTACATCACCCACTGCCCTGGACGGCACAGATACCCGAGGGCCTCGGCCGGTACGTTCGGTCGGTCCGATGGAATCCCTTAGCCCTATCGGCCCGGTCTGAAAATACGGTAGCTCCGGGTGCCTTGGGATGGGACTTTCTGCCTGGCCCGAAGTGCAGGCCGCTTAGGCGGGTTCTGGATACCGACGGCGGAAACGATGCCCCCGAGGATGAGCAACACCGCCGTCACGGTCACCACCCGGTGAAATCCGTCGAGATCAAGTTTGCCGCCCATGACGAGGCCCACCAGCGCGATGCCGACCAGACCGGCAACCCTGCTGACGGCGTTATTCACTGCCGAACCGATACCTGCCTGCTGTTCCGACACCGAACCGAGAATGGCGGCGGTTAGCGGCGCGACTGTCGCCGAGAGCCCGACTGCGAACAGGAGGATCCCGGGCATCAGCTGGGTCCAGTAATCGACCGGGATTTCCGACGCGAGCATCAGGAGATAGCCGCCCCCGGCGAGGGCAGGTCCGAAGGCCATGAACCACCTCGGGCCGAACCGCCCGGCCAGTGAGCCAAACCATGACGCCAAGAGGATGTTGACGAGGCTGACGGGAAGCAAGGCCAGAGCGGCCGACGTCGCCGGAAACCCGGCAACCTGCTGCAGGAAAAGCACGATGATGAACCCGCCGATCGACAGCGCGGCGTAGACGAAGGCCGTAGCCACGTTGCCTACGGCAAAGTTTCGGACGGAGAAGAGGCTGAGCGGCAGGAGCGGGTACTTCGCGGTCTTTTCCCGCCAAATGAACCCGGCGAGGCACAGGATACCGAGGGCGAGGGGCATCAGAATGAGCGGACTCCCCCAGCCATAGTTGCCCTGTTCGATCAACGCGTAGACCGGCCCCGCCAACCCGAGCACACAGAGCACGGCACCCGCGTAGTCGATCCGCACGCCCTCCTTGCGAACATCCTTGACCCGCAACACGGCTAGCAGGTACAAGGTCACGGCAATGGGCAGGACGTTGATTCCGAAGATCCAACGCCAGCCCACCGAATCAACGAGCACTCCGCCGAGCAGGGGTCCCGCGATGAAAGCCACGGTTGTACCGGCAGTCCACTGGCCGATTGCCTTCGCCCGGGGCGCTTCGTCGAAGTTTGATGTGATCAGAGCCAGGGAACTGGGCACCAGCAAGGCGCCCGCGACGCCTTGAAGCGCCCTGGCCAGGACCAGCCAGTCCGCTGTCGGTGCCAGCGCACACATCACTGATGTCGCGCCGAACCCGATCAGGCCTGCCCGGAGAACGACAACCCGGCCCAGCAAATCAGAGAGCGAACCGGCGACAAGGATCAGTGAACCCAGGGTGATCAGGTAGGCATCGACAACCCATTGCTGCGTTGTCAGTCCGCCGCCCAGTTCACGGGAAATGGCCGGCAGCGCTACATTGATGACGCTGCCGTCGAGAAACGACACAAAGGAAGCGAGAATCGCGATCCACAGCACGAGCCTCTGCGTACGCGCCGACGGTAGGGAACTCATCCTTCAAGCTACACCCGCCCCGGCGGTTGCCGGACTCACCTATGGAAGGACGTTCAGCCCGTCGCTCTGGCGACAGACGACGCCGTCGGCTGCGTTTACGTACTCGGCGTATCCTGGCGGCACCGGAGTATATTTTTATGTCTGGTCTCTGTCCCGCCGTTGCCCTATCGTTGGGGCACCGATTACATTCGACCGGCGGAGCTCCGCATCGGAGGTACATGATGGGAATCATCTCGTCTGGTTTTCATGGAAAACGGCGCACCGGCAATCCAGCCTTACCACCCGGCCAATACGAGACGCCAAGCTTTCCCGTACTGACGGCGGGCCCTGCACCTTATATCGCCCGGGCTGACTGGGAATTCTTTATTACAACGGAGACTGGGCAGCGCCGCGCCTGGTCCTGGGACGAGCTCTTGGCGCTACCGCAGATTGATATCCGGACCGATATTCATTGCGTGACCAGCTGGTCCAAGCTAGGCACCTCGTGGCGCGGGGTGTCCCTGGACACCTTGTTCACGGATGTGGAAACAACGTCCGAGTTCACTACCGCTCACTCCTACGGCGGCTATTCGACCAATGTCCCGTTGCAGGACCTGCTGGACGGCCAGGCATGGGTGGCCTGGCAATTCGACGGTGAGCCATTGGAACGGGCCCACGGTGGCCCTGCCCGCCTGCTGATACCCCATCTTTACTTTTGGAAGAGTGCGAAGTGGATCAATGGCATCGAGCTGATGCCGCACGATGTTCCCGGCTTCTGGGAATCGAACGGGTACCACATCTATGGCGACCCGTGGCGCGAGGAGCGTTACTCATGAGGCAGGACAGATGAGCACCCTGTGGCGCGTCGCCGAGGTGATTCGTGGCGTTCCAGAAACGGAATCCTCCAGAACCATCGGCCTGCGCGTGGACGGGCTGAACGGCAACCTTCCCGGCCAGCACATCGATATCCGGCTCACGGCGGACGACGGATACACGGCAGTGCGGTCCTACTCAGTGGCCACAGCCGGCATGGACGAACTCCTGGAGATCACGGTCGACGAACTGGCCAACGGGGAGGTCTCCCCCTACCTGGTCAGAGACCTGATGGTCGGGGACCAGTTGGAGATCCGGGGGCCCGTCGGCGGCTGGTTCGTCTGGCTTCCGACCGACCCCAACCCGGTTCAGCTGATCGCCGGGGGATCCGGCATTGTCCCGCTCATGTCCATGATCCGCGCCCACGAGGCATCCGGGAATCCTTCACAGTTCCGGTTGCTGTACTCGCTGAAATCGCCCGAGGCAGGGTTCTATCGGGAGGAGCTGCTCACCTTGAACCAGGGATCTCCCAAGCTGACGGTCGACTATGTCTATACACGCAAAGTCCCGGAGGGCTGGCCAATGGTCCCGCAGCGACTCACCGCTGAAACACTGTTGGCAAGCATCCTGCCGGCGGACATGGCACCCGACATCTTCATCTGCGGTCAGACGATGTTTGTCGAAACGGTCACAGAGTGGATGGTGCAGGCGGGCTATCCGGCCGCCTCGATCAAGACCGAACGCTTTGGCGGAACGGGAGGAATACGGTGACTGGCAACAACGGCTCCGCTTCCCCTGGTGCTGAGGACCCGCGCCTCGAGGACCAGGACATCGCCGGGACCGGCGGCAATCCGATACCTCATCTTGACGGGAACGCGGCAGCGGGACCCTTGTGGGAACTGTTCCGCATCGACATCATTGCAGCGATCGGTCGGTGCAAGAATTGTGGCGCTGTCAGGGTCTTCGGGGAAGCAGCGGTCTATGCCGATGCCCCGGGAATGGTTGTGCGCTGCAGTTCCTGCGGGGGCGTCCTGCTGCGTCTCGTAGAGACTCCGACTAAATTCTGGCTCGATGTCAGCGGACTCAGCTACCTCCAGATCGACCGGGAGACCTAACGCGCTGCTCTGCTATCCGCACCCCGGCGTGCTCAAGACCGCAGGGGGCGTGAAGGGGTAGCCTGCGACGATGCTGAACACTCTCAACCCTTCATCATGGGAGCCAGTGGATCTGGAACAACGACACTCGGCCGGGCGATCGCCAACCAGTGGTCAGTACCTTTCCTCTAGTTATTTGATCAACGTGTCGCCAGTGCACGGTTAGGCTTGCAGTCATGGCGATCATCCACCAGGCAGAACTGCAGCCGACGAAACTTGAACTTCTCGCACAGTGGCTGCCCCGCCAGCCGTGGTTCACGCAACCCGGCACGGCAGCGCTGCACAAAGTAGGCTCCTACCGGTTCGACGACCCCGCCGGCGAGGTCGGCATAGAAACCATCATCGTGTCGGTGGGCAACTCCACTTTTCAAGTCCCACTCACGTACAGGGCCCAGCCCTTGGCCGGAGCGGAATCCTGGTTGGTCGGAACCATGCAGCACTCGGTTCTCGGCCCGAGGTGGGTTTACGATGCCTGCGCCGATCCAATCTACGTGGCAGCGCTGGCGGCGAGCATCATGCTGGGCCGGCCGCAGGCAGAGCAATACCTCCAAAAGGGGGAAAATCTGGAACTTCTGGCCCAGACGGTCTTCGTGCGAAGCACCGGACCGAAACTCGAGGCAGTCCCTGACGTCTCTTCAGCGGCACCGCGCGCCACCGACGCCGGCACCGCCATCGAGACTGCTGACCTTCACTTGCTTGTTATCCGGCGGCTGGACCTGGATGAGCAACCGGTCGGCCCGCTCGCGCTGACCGGCACCTGGGAAGGTCAGAAGGACAACGTCAAACTCGCCGCCGTCAGTGGTGCCTGACATTTCCGCGGGTTAGGGGCGCCCCACTCCGTCCGTGTCCCGGGATTGGGTATCGCCTTCCTGCCGTTCAGGCTGCATCCCGTGCCGTTCCCGCAGCTCGCGCCCGCGGCGAATGTCCTCTTCTTCGCGGGCCTGGAGCTTATCGCTCTGTTTCGTGTCCCGTGGCGGCAATTGGATGGTCTCTTCGGCCTCAATGCCGGCCTGGAGTTGGCGTCCACGCTCCATCTCGGCGTCGAACTCGGCACCGAACAGCAACGACATGTTCAGGATCCAGAGCCACAGCAGCGAGATAATGACGCCGCCGATCGCACCATAGGTCTTCTCGTAGCTATTGAAGTTGGCCACATAGAAAGCGAAGGCCAGGGACGCCAGCAGGAAGATGACCAAGGCGATAGCGGAACCCAGGCTCATCCAGCGGAACTTGGGCTGCTTTACGTTCGGCGTAGCGTAGTAGAGGATGGCGATCGCCAGAATCACGAGCAACAGAATCACCGGCCACTTGAGAATGTTCCACGCCGTCAGGACGGCCCCGCCCAAGCCGATAGCGTTGCCGACGGCCTCGGCCACCGGCCCGCTCAGCACCAGCATGGCCGAAAGCACAAGAACGATCAGCACGGTGGCAATGGTGACCGCGAGCATCGTGCCCCGAAGCTTGATGAACGGCCGGCCCTCGTCAATTTCGTAGATCCGGTTCATGGCCCGGCCAAACGCGCCGACGTAACCGGAGGCGGACCAGAGGGCGGTGAGGATGCCGAGTACCAGGGTGAGTCCGGCAGCGGAGGAACTGCTGAGCTGCTCGACTGGTTGTTTGATCGCCTGCACAGTGTCACCAGGCGCGAAACCCTGGACGATCTCCAGAAGCGCGGACGTGGTCTTCTCTGCCTGCCCGAAGATGCCCAGCAAAGACACGAGGGCCAACAGCGCCGGGAAAATTGAGAGGACCGAATAGTAGGTCAGGGCTGCGGCGAGATCCGGGCACTGGTCCTTGGTGAACTCACGCAGGGTCTTCTTGACGATGTACTTCCACGAGGGCTTAGTGACGTCGGCCGGGCTGTCCGGTTTACGGGAGTCGTCCGGGGCAGGTGCCGTCCGGGCCTTGGCGGTACTGCTCTCGTCCGTTTCGGCGTCGGTCATGGATTCATTTTCTGCCTTGGTTGGGTTCTTGGCCATTGGAAATTCCTTCGTGGGGTTAAGGGAAATGGCCGGCCGCCCAGCGCATCAGCGAGGGCAGCCGGCCTTATTCAGACGCGGCCTCAGGCCTGCTGAACGTTGTCCTTGGCTTCGGCAGTCCGATCCATGACGTCCCCCACAGCGGCCTGCCCGTCTGCCTTGAGGTGATCGGTTGCGTCCGCGGCAGTGGCCTTGACGTTCTCCATGGCTTCCTGGGCGGGCGCCTTGAGGCCTTCGGCTACTTGCTTGGCGGCGTCCGTCAGTTCCGTGGTGAGTGGCTCGGCCGCCGATTTGAGGGCATCAGCGGCTTCACGCTCCTTCTGGCTGGCCGGGATCAGGGAGGAAACGAGCAGGCCGGCACCAAAGGCGATCAGCCCGGCAGCCAGTGGGTTCCCCCGTGTCCTGTTCTTCAGCTGGCCCGGCGCGCCCGCCACTGCGGAGCCCGCGTCGCTCACATGCGAGCCGACGCTTCCGGTGGTGGAGTGGACGTGGTCGGCGGTGTGGTCTGCGGCTCCCATGACTTTATCCTTCACTCCGAAGACGGCGTCTTTGACGTTCTCTTTGACTCTGTCCGTCTGCCGCTGGACGATATGCGACGGCGTGACTTTGTCAGCGACGGCGTCCACGTTTGTGCCCAGGCGGGCACGGGTTGCTTCAATATCTGCTCGGATGACATCCGGGTTTTCACTCATCGTGTTTCCTCGCTGAATCTAGGAGTTGGGTTTTAGGGTGGGCGGGATTTCCTGGAGGGTTTCAGCCGTCCTCGGCATGCCCTTGATCGCGTTCAGTTCCTTGCGGCCCATGGCTGCCAGAACGGCGGCTACAACTGCCCAGATGACGGCGACAACAACGCCGGACCAGCCCAGTCCCATCACGATCCCCAGCGCCCACCAGAGCGCCAAAGACAGAAACAGGAGCACGAAATGGCCAGCGACGCCGGCGCCGGCGAGCATGCCGGTGCCTTTGCCTGCCCGGGTGGCGGACTGCTTAAGTTCGACCTTGGCCAGTTCCACTTCCTGTCGCATCAGGGTGGACATGTCCCGTGTGACCTCACCGAGGAGGTCACCCAGGGAAGTCGATTCAGCCTTTGCCTGCGCGGCTGTGGGAGGCATTTCGCTGCTCATCGACGGCCACCGTCAAAGGGGTCATCGCGCAGCGGATCAGCCTGCTGCAATGGCTCACCGGCCACGGACTCTGAGGACCGGCGGCCCTGCCCGGCGTCGCGGAGCGGATCGGGGGTTCCCAAATCGGAGTCCAGCGGATTCGGCGGGTAGGTGTCGGCTAGGCCCGCCGTCGTGGTTTGCGGAGCGGGCATCTGTACCGGCGGCGGCGGAACCGCTACCCCGGTATCGGGGATCCGGCCGCCAGTGGACGTGCCCGTAGCGGTAGCGCCCGTCGCTTCGGGGGCGCCGGCGCTCAAGCTGCGGCTGAGACGCCCCGCCAGAACACCGGCTCCGGCCGCGAGCAGGAGGAAGGTTCCCGGGCGCTGGCGGGCAAAGGACTTAACCTCGGTCAGCAGCGAACCCGGATCCCGGCCATCGAGCCAGGACGCAACAGCGGAGGACCGCTCGGCAGCTTGGCGGACAAGGTCGGTGGCCACGCCGGGCTGGTCGGAGGCGGCAGCCATGGAATGCAGTTCGCCGGCGACGGACCGCAGACCTTCGGCGACCTTCTGCTGCTGGGTTCCTGCCTGCTCGGTGAGATCGGACTTGGCCTGGTGAAGCAGGTCCCGGGCATTGGTCTTGACCTCGGCGGCAACGTTGACTGCCTCCGTCTTAGCCGTCTCGGCGACGTTCTGGGCAGCATCTGCCGCGTGCCGCGTTACGTCCGCAGCTTCGTCCTTGGCCGCTTCCTGTTTGGAGTCAGCGCGTCCCGTGCCTTGTGGGGGCACAACTCCAACGCCGGCGTACCGGTCCGGGGAAGCTTCGGGTGCTGCCTGGGCCCATGGGTTCTGTGTCATCGTTGCTCTCTTTCAGGAATGGTCCGCTTGGGATCGTGACTAGCGCTACCGGATGAAATTAGTAAGCACGGTTACTAACTAAATACTAAGCACACTTGCTATATGTCGCGCAAGGCCTCGATCGAAAATCGGACGGGCCGCCTCCCGCCCGCCTGGTGACGCGCGGCGCGCACTGCAAGCCGCGCGTGAAAAATAGTAAGCATACTTGCCAAAAAGGAGTCCGGCATGCATATGGTGGGGGTCCAGCGTCGGCGCTTTGTGCCGCCGTCGCAGGTAGCGTGACTTTCGTTGCCACCCAATCAGGAAGGTCGTCTTCGTGATCCTCGCCCGCGAGCCCCACGCCCGGGACGTTTACCGGCTTCTAACCGCAGCGGCCCGTTTAGTGCAACGCCTCCACGACGATGCCCTGGCGCCACTGGGATTGACGCGTGCCGCCGTCATCGCACTGGAAGCCGTGGCTCCCCGCCCCATGTACCAGGAACAGCTCGCCGCAAGAGTTCATGTCCAAAGCCAAACGCTCGGCCGCGTCCTTGCCCGGCTCGAGGACGCGGGTCTGGTCACCAGGACGCGCAACCCGGACGATCGGCGCCAATTTCAGGTCGAGATTACCGACGCCGGCACAGCCGCACTGCAAGCAGCCTCCCAGGCTGAGCGCGCAGCCGTTCCTGCCGACTTCGACGGGTGGGAGGCCCTGTCTGAGCAACTCGCCCGGTTTGTGGATTTCTTCCAGGCTCCACGGCCCGGCACCCAAGGCTCCACGACCGGGAACTCCAGGCTCGACGTGCCCTCCCCTGCCCAAGACGGCCTCCGGCGCCAATGAACTAGCCGCCCGCGGCTGGGTGCCTCTGGGCCTCCCCCGCCCGGCGCCCACGGGCAGTCGCCGCTTCCATTGCAGTTCGGACCGGCAAGGGGCGAGCAAGACAGAAGGCCCATGAGCCGGGTATTGCGCGTTACTATGCATGCTGATTAAATCGCCGTTACGGCCGCATTCCACGACCGGTCTACCGAAAGGAAGTACAAAGATGGGAATTCTCGCTTTTCTCATTCTCGGCCTTATCGCTGGAGCTATCGCCAAGGCGGTCCTTCCCGGCCGTCAAGGAGGCGGCTGGCTGATTACACTCGTTGTTGGCGTCGTGGGCGCAATCCTCGGAGGTTGGATCGGCTCGTTGATCTTCGGCGGAGGGCTCGCTGACTTCTTTGACCTGCGGACCTGGCTCCTCTCCATCCTCGGGGCCGTTATTGTGCTCCTGATCTATGGGGCTCTTGCCGGTCGGAGGACCAGGGCGTAGCAGCCTCGATCCTCCGGATGCAGGGCTGCCACTGAGGACGCCCTGCGACTTCTGTTAGACGGCTGCGGGCCGCTGCTGAAACACCCCGGGAGGAACCACCCGGCGTTTCTCGGCCCGCGCCGCCGAGTCCAACGGCATGACGGTTGACCTCATGCCGGGCGCCCGCCCGCAACGCTTCGTCGAGAACAAGCTTTGAAAGCCTCCGAGCGCAGCCCCGGCGGCCGGTTCCGCTGTCGTAAGTAGTAATCGCCAAAGCGGCAGAAGTCATTGCTCCGCGCGCATCCGACACCATGCGACCAGAGATGCTAAACAGCAAGGAGATAGACATGGACAACCTATTCCGCCGCACAGGCATCGACGTGCCCGAACCAGTCCGGCGCTTCCTGCAAGGCGAGACGGACACCTGGCTCAGGGTCGAAGAATACCGGGACGGAAACACCTTGGTGGTCAGAACCGATATCCCCGGCATCGACCCGGACAAGGACATCGATATCACCGTCACCGAGGGCAACTTGAATATCGCTGCCCGGCGCACCGAGCCCGCGCACAAGGATCAACCGGGTTACCGAAGCGAAGTGCGGTACGGCGAATATTCGCGAAGCGTCCCGCTGCCCCGCGGCGCGGACCCCGACACCGTCGAGGCCAGCTACATCGACGGTGTCTTGGAAATCCGCGCCCAGATCCCGGAGCAGTCCGGACCGTCCGCCACGAAAGTCCATGTCTCCCGCGGTGGAAACCAGTCACCGGAAGCACCAGAGAACTTCGTGACCTGAACGGCATTTTCGGCACTTGACTCGCCCGGCACCCACCAGCGACCGCGGGTGCCTTCTGGCAGGGCGAAGGGGGCCATCGGTATTGGTTCACCGGTGCCCAGCCTCGCCGCGGCCTCCGCAGCCCCCGCCTCCGAAAATTGCCACAGAGCGGAAACCATCTCATGACTATCAAGATCAATGACGCGGCGCTGCGTCATGCTCGGCAGCTCATCAAGGACTCGAGGTTTGCCCGGGATACCCGTGACGATTGGAGCGAGCACGCGCCCGACGCTGAGACAGAAAATGCATTCATCGACAAGCACGGGTACAAGGAGTACGGCACGTGGCATCTGGGCGAAGACGCCGAGAAGACGCACGACACGAAGGGGCGCTACAGCTTTCCCTTCGGTGATTTCCGCCGGCTGCATCGCTGCGCGATTCTCGCCATCCAGAGCCGGGCCGCCCAGAATAACTACGATGACGTCGCCGCCGCAGCGAAGTCTCTGCTCGACGAACTGGACCAAGACTAGACCTGGTCCAGCACAATTCTCTCTCCGCCATCGCCTCGCGCAAGGACCCCACCTGTACGGCCCGGAATGCCCGCCGCGGGTGTCCTCACCGGGCCGTCTCTTGGGCGCCCGGGCTTCCCCACGCGCCCTCCGGCGGAGCCCAACCACCGGGAGCTCACCTATTCATAAGGGGGCTTCCTAATCTAACCGGGCTCGTGATATAACACGAAAAACGGCGCAGGAGAACTCCCTGCGCAACGGGACCGGTCCCAGCCTCCTCATCGAATGGCGGCGCATTCCATTGGACATTTCCCACCGGCTCCAAGCCGGACTGGCGGTGGCGACAACGTTCATCCCCAGTCTGCGCTCCCTTTCGACTTCAGGCCCCCGCTCGCGAAGGTCTCGCGCAGGACCCCAACCTTGCCAGAACTGCGGGTCGGCCTCGGAAAACCTCAGCTGAGCGCACTGCCGACTAATCATCGCCCCCTCCCGTGGTTCGCATTGCCGCGTACGCTTCCCAAGCACCGGACAGCACCAAAGCGACCTGTCCGGTACCGGTCGGGCGACCCATCAAGGGCTCCCGATCGGACCCACTATTTCAACCTAAGAGATCCAAGGAGACGTCATGCTCACCACCGAACAAATTGACCGTCTGCTCAGCCAAGGCGCAAATGTCCTGTCGGGAGACGGAGAAAAGATCGGCTCCATCGGCCAGGTGTTCGTAGACAACGAAGCCGGCCAGCCCAGCTGGGTAACCGTCCGTACGGGCCTGTTCGGGATGTCCGAATCATTTGTTCCCCTCGAGGGTGCTCGGCTGGAGGGCAATGACATCGTCGTCCCGTACAACAAAAATCAGGTCAAGGACGCGCCAAGGATCGACGCCGATCGGCCTCTGGAGCCTGCCGAGGAAGACCGGCTCTACCAGCATTACCGGATGGACAGCGGACGCGCCTACACCGACGCGGATACAGCTGACGAAGCATCCGCCACACGACAGGACGCCTCCAGAACGGACCGCGCCGAGACCCGCGACGCCACCAGCCCAGCGGGATACGGCACAACGACACCCACCACCGACGCCGCAACGCCACCCACGACACGGCAGGACACCCCCGAAACCGACCGCGCCCAAACCCGCGACGCCACCGGCACAGGGGGATACGGCACAGCGTCAACCACCACCGACGCCGCAACGCCACCCACGACACGACAGGACACCACCGGAACCGACCGCGCCCAAACCCGCGACGCCACCAGCCCAGCGGGATACGGCACAGCGTCACCCACCACCGACGCCGCAACGCCACCCACGACACGGCAGGAAACCCCCGAAACCGACCGCGCCGAAACCCGCGACGCCGCCGGCACAGCCGGATACGGCACCACCACGCCAGCCACCGACACCGCCCGTACCCCAGCCACACCACAGGACACCGATAAGGACCGCGCCGAAACCCGCGACGCCACGGGCCGGGGGCGCCTGCGCAAATACGTCACGACGGAAACCGTCACCAGGACGGTGCCAGTGCAGCGCGAAGAGGTTCGTATCGAGCGGGAACCGATTGCCGAGGAAGACCGCGACGAGGTCTCGAACCGTCCGGCCAGCGACGACGAGGTAATCCTTCACGAAGAGCGAGTCATAGTGACCAAGGAGACCGTCCCGGTTGAACGGGTCCGCATCGTTACTGAAACGGTCGCAGATGAAGTCACCATCCGTGAGAAGGTCCACAAGGAACACTTTGACGGCGAGGACAGCGAGGGATCAGAGGGCTCCGAGGGAACCGACGCCAGCCGCGGCTGAACATGCGGATTGGTTTAGATGCCCGGGGCAAAGGCTGCGACCCATGGCCCCGGGCATCTTGTTGTCGGAACGGGGGGTTCGGGCGATTGGTGGCCCCCGGCCACACCCCTCGACCTAAAGGGTTAACGGGATCCCCTGCCCACCGGTACGGCTATGGCCTCTCGCCTGCGGCAGTGCCAGTATGTTGGGAATCAGGCTGAACCACGGAGCCTGGCTCCGGGCGGAAAGGACTCGAGGTCATGACCTACATCAACAACTTCGGCGATGTGGGGCGCGGCGACGTCGCCGTGGCAGGCGGCAAGGGCGTCGGACTGGGCGGCCTCAGCCAGGGAGGGCTCCCGGTCCCGCCGGGGTTCGTGCTGAACACCGCAGCCTACGCGGATTATGTGGCTGCCAACCATCTCGAGGCCGGCATCCATGAACTTGCCGTACTGTCGCCACACGCGGCACCACAGGACTACGAGGAAGCCTCGAACCGGATCCGCGCCCTTTTCACCAGCGGCACCATGCCGCACGCCATCGCGGCGGAGCTCGGCGCCGCCTACGGGAGGCTAGGCGACGGAGGCACAGCCGTGGCGGTGCGCTCCTCCGCCACGGCCGAGGACCTCGCCTCAGCCAGCTTCGCCGGGCAACAGGAAACCTACCTCAACGTCCGGGGGACGGAGGCTGTGGCCGCGGCCGTGACCGAGTGCTGGGCCTCCCTGTGGACGGCGCGTGCCATGGCCTACCGCGCCCGTGAAGGCATCGACCCGGACACGGTGCGCCTCGCCGTCGTGGTCCAACAGATGGTCGACGCCGAGGCCGCCGGGGTGATGTTCACCGCCAATCCGGCCAACGGGCGCCGCGACCAGACGGTGATCAGTGCCGCGTGGGGCCTGGGCGAGTCCGTTGTCAGCGGATCGGTCACCACGGACGACGTCGTCGTGGAAGCAGGGACGGGCCGTGTGCTGTCGCGCCGGACAGCTGACAAGGAGGTCATGACCGTCTACGCGGAGCGCGGCACCCTGGAGCAGCCGGTGACGGCGACGCGCCGCCGGCAGGCCGTATTGGACGACCCGGCGGCGGCTGAGCTGGCCGGCTACGGAACACGGATCGCGGAGCATTTCGGGACGCCGCAGGACATCGAGTGGGCACGCGCCGGTGGCGAGTTCTTCATCCTGCAATCCCGGCCCATCACCGCTCTGCCCGAACCGGCAGCCGACATCCCGGACACCTGGCCGGTGCCCTACCGGCACGGGCTCTACTTCCGGGCAAGCATCGTTGAACAGCTGCCCGATCCGCTCTCACCGCTGTTCGCCGACCTCATTGACGGCTCGGTGTCACGGTCGCTGAGGGCCCTGATGGCCGGCGCCGTCGGCAAGGAGGTCATCCGCGAGGACGACGTCGGGCTGCCCACTATCAACGGCTACGCCTATTACTACTACCGCAACTCGGGAATGTGGCGGGTGATGGGCAAGTCGCTGACGGCGATGCGTGCGCTGGCCCGTGGCAAGGCGCATATGGGAGTGGCCGGCTGGCGGGAATTTTCGCATCCCCGCTACGAGCAGGTGATCAAGGACTGGTCCGCGAAGCCCGTCGGGGATCTCTCCGGAGAGGAACTGCTGGCGGGTGTTCAGACGCTGCTTGACGCCGGCACGGTGTACTACACGGCCGTGCAGTCCATCATTCCGATCGCCGCAACAAGCGAAATCTCCTTCCGGGCCTACTACGACAAGTTCGTTCGGCGCGACGGCGATCCCCCCGCCCAGACCTTCCTCCTTGGTTACGACAGCGAACCCATCCGCGCAGAGAAGTCGCTATACGACCTCGCAGCCTGGGCCCGGGACGTCCCGGGGCTGGCCCCGGCGATCCTCAACGCCCCCACCGCTGCGCTGGCCGGGCCGCAACGCACCGGGTCCACGCCTGCCGGAGTGGACCCGGCACCCTGGCAGCAATGGCAGGCCCGCTTCCAGGAGCACCTCGGCCGGTTCGGCCATGCGGTCTATAACCTGGACTTCGTCAGTCCGGTGCCTGCTGACGATCCCTCGCCGCTGCTGGAGACCGTGAAGTTTTACCTGCGGGGACATGGCAATGACCCATACGAGCGCCAGCGGCTCTCGGCCGCCCGCCGCGAAGATGAAACCAGCCAAATCATCGCCCGGCTCGGGCCGCGGCGCCGGGCCGCATTCCTCCGGCTGCTTCGGTGGGCGCAAAATGCGGCTCCGATCCGCGAGGACGCCCTTGCCGACGTCGGACTGGCGTGGCCGCTGCTGCGGCGGATGCTGTTCGAGCTCGGACGACGGCTCGTCGGCTCCGCTGTCATCGCCGAGCCCGCCGACGTGTTCTGGCTGCGCCACCGGGAGTTGCGCAGCGCCGTCGAGTTCGGCCTTGCCGGGTCGGGCACACCGGCAGCCGTGGCAATTACCGGGGCAGACCGGCCCGTCCGCGCCGGCGCCGTCGAGGGGCGCAAGATGCTGTGGCGGGGCCAGGCCAAGGCCGCTGCCCCGCAGCTGTTGCCGGAGAGCCGGTGGATGGAGCGGGCCTTCGGCTCAATGATGCCGGCAGGCCCACAGGATCAGCTCGGCGACGTCATCAAGGGCGTCGGCGCCAGCGCGGGCCGGGTCACCGCCCCGGCCCGCGTCCTGAGGGGCCCCCAGGATTTCGGCCTGATGGAGCCCGGGGAAGTCCTGGTAGCCCGCATCACCACCCCGGCCTGGACCTCGCTGTTCGCGATGGCCTCCGCCGTGGTGACCGACGTCGGCGGGCCGTTGAGCCACAGCTCGATCGTGGCCCGCGAGTACGGCATCCCGGCCGTGCTTGGCACAGGCGTGGCCACCCAGCGGCTCACCAGCGGCCAACGGATCCGCGTTGACGGCGACGCCGGCACCGTCACGGTCGCAGACTGACCGCGTCATCAGGACAGTTCCCCGAGTTCCGCCGACCACGGAGGATTGGCGCCCTTCCGGGAGCAGGTGATCGCCGCTGCACGGTTCGCGTACGAGGCGACTGCGTGGAGCTGATCCAGGGTCAGGGTCTGCAGTTGCCGTCTTCCCTCCGCCCCGAGCGCTCCAAGTTTGGCGAGTCCGGAAATAAGCCCCGCCATGAAGGAATCACCGGCGCCCACAGTATCTGACACTCGGATCGGTTCAGCTGCCATCTCGACCCGCCCGTTTCCGGACAGGATGACCGGGCCTGAGGCTCCGCGCGTCAGGGCCACCACCGCCGGCCCCAGTTCCAGCCAGGCCTGCAGGGATTCTTCCGGTGCCCGGTCCGGGTAGAGCCAGCGCAGGTCTTCGTCGCTGGCTTTGACAATGTCGCTCGCCGCCACGAACACTTCCGCCTGCCGGCGTGCCGCAGCCGCATCGGGACTGATCGCGGGCCGGCAATTGGGATCGAAACTGGTCGTCGCGTGCTCCCGGGCGGCCTCTACCAGGGCAAGGGTGGCCTGCTCCCCCGGCGGGAGCACCGTAGCGATAGATCCCGTGTGGACGTGGGTGGAACCTTTGACGGCAGCGAGGGCCGGGAGGGACGCCCCACTGATTGCCCAGGTGATCGAGAAGGCGTATTCGGCGGCACCGTCAGATCCCAGGGTGGCGAGGGCCGTAGATGTGGCCGCGCTTCCGCCGTTGACCACCTGGACGCCGTTCGTTTGCAGATGCTCTTCCAGCAGGTGTCCGTGCGGGTCAAGGCCATAGTGGGTCACCAGGATTGTCCTGAGGTCGAGGCGCGCAGCCCCCACTGCCACGTTGAGGGGGCTGCCCCCGGGGTGGGCCTGCCCGCCGGCAGGACCGCGGGGGTCGCGGATGATGTCGACAAGGGATTCGCCAATGACCGTCAGGACACCGTCCCCCGCGGGGAGGCGGGGCGCTGGGGTGGCGTCGGTGATGCGCATCAGCGGCCCGGGTAGACGACAGTTTTGAGCTGACCGGCCTGCTTGCCCGCTTTGAGTGCTTCTTCCGAGTCGGCCAGCGCAAACTTGCCGGTCACCAGGATGTCCAGATCTACTTTTCCGTCCGCGATCAGCTGGATGGCCAGCGGCCAGGTGTTGGTGTAGCGGAAGACGCCCGAGAGCCAGATTTCGCGGTTCTGGATGTAGGAGACGGGGAGTTCGACGTTGTCGGCTCCGAGCCCGACCAGGATGACCCGGCCGGCCGGTCCAACGGCTTTGATGCCGGAACGGACGGCCTGCGGGGCGCCGGAGGCGTCAATGAAGGCATCGACGTCGAGCCCTTCGGTACTGTCCGTCAAGGCGTTCAAGGCATGGGTGGCGCCGTGTTCCAGGGCGAAAGCGAGCCTTTCTTCTGCGATGTCCGTGATGTAGATTTCGGTCGCCCCGTAAGCGCGGGCCGCTTGGGCGGCGATGATGCCGATGGGGCCGGCTCCGGCGATCAGGACCCGGCTGCCGGGCTTGATCTGGGCGCGTTCGCAGGCCCAGAGGCCAACGGAGAGTGGTTCGATGAGGGCTGCCGCCTCGTCGCTGACGCTGTCTGGGATGTCGTAAGCGAAGTCGTCCTGGATCCTCACGTATTCGGTGAAAGCTCCGTCGATCGGCGGGGTGGCGTAGAACTCGATGTCCTGGCACAGGTTGTACCGTCCGGCCTTGCACTGCTTGCAGGTGCGGCAGGGCCGTTGGGGTTCGACGGCGACCCGCCGGCCAACGCGGGAGGGGTCCACGTCGCTGCCGACGGCGGCGATGCGTCCGGAGAGCTCGTGGCCCAGGATCAACGGGTGGTCCACGACGTAGTCGCCGATCCGGCCGTGCTCATAGTAATGGACGTCGCTGCCGCACACACCGACGGCGGTGACCTGCACCAGAACCTGGTCCGCGTCCAACTCCGGGACGGACAGTGTTTCCATGGCCATGTCGCCCTGGCGCTTGAGGACGGCGGCGCGCATGGTGGCGGGCACTTCCGGATGTCCGGGGGTGCGGGACTGTGCGGTTGATGTGGTCATCGAAGGAATCCTTTGCGGTTTGGAGAGGCGGTGGCGGGCTATTTGACGGCGCTATTTCACTGCACCCAGGGAGAGACCCTGGACGAGTTTGTCCTGGGCGGCGAAACCTGCGAACAGCACTGGCAGGGAGATTACGACGGCGGCGGCGCAGACCTTGGCAATGAACAGGCCCTGGCCCGAGACAAAGCCGGTGAGAAAGACCGGGGCGGTGCCGGCCACGACGCCGGTGAGGACCCGCGCCAGGAGGAGTTCGTTCCAGCTGAAGATAAAGCAGATCAGCGCGGTGGCTGCGATGCCGGGCATTGCCACCGGGGCGATGACCTTTCGGAGCGTGAGCAGCAGGGTGGCGCCGTCGATCTGGGCGGCCTCAAGCATTTCGACGGGCACTTCGGCAAGGAAGGACCGCATCATCCACACGGCGATGGGCAGGTTCATCGAGGTGTACATCAGGACCAGGAACCAGATGTTATCCAGCGCGCCGGCGGTTTTGGCGAAGAGGTAGAGCGGCAGGACTGCGGCGACGACGGGCATCATCTTCGTGGAGAGGAAGAAGAACAGAACGTCGGTCCACTTTTTCACCGGCCGGATTGACAGGGCGTACGCGGCGGGGATGGCCAGCAGCAGGACCAGGACGGTGGAGAAGATCGAGGCGGTGGCGGAGTTAATCAGCGACGGCCAGGGGCTGACGCCGGAAGTTGCGCCGAAGAACTCCTTGTAGGCGTCCAGGTTAAGGTCGGCGGCGATCGACGGCGGGTTGGTGGCGGCGTCAATTTCGGAGTGGAATGAGGTCAGGATCATCCACAGGACCGGCACCGCGAACAGCAGCGCCAGCAGCCAGGCGGCAAGGCCGGCGGCGGTGTTGTTGCGGGTGGGGTCCATGCGTGACTTGCCCCGGCGTCGTGATCCCGTGGTCGGGGTGGACGGGGTGGGGACTGATGACGTGGGCCCGGCGGGGGTGAGGGTGCTCATCGTGCTGCCTCCTTCTTGAAGAGCGAGAATACGGTGCGGAGTGCGAAGGTCGCCACGAAGATGGTGCCGATGACCACCACGACGCCGGCCGCTGAGGCCAGGCCGTATTCGTTGGCGTAATAGAACGTCTCGTAGATGGCGTAGGGCAGGTTGGCCGTGCCGAGGCCGCCGGAGGTGATGACGAAGGTGGCGTCGAAGTTCTGCACGATATAGATGGCCCCGAGCAGTCCACCGAGTTCCAGATACTGGCGCAGGTGCGGGAGGGTGAGATGGCGGAAAATTGCCCAGGGAGTGGCACCGTCCATCTGGGCAGCTTCAACGGTGTCCATGGGTCGGGACTGCAGGCCGGCGAGCAGGATGAGCATCATGAACGGGGTCCACTGCCAGACCAGGGAGACGATGATGGCCATCAGGGGTGCCGACGACAGCAGGTCCGGCTGCGGCGGGGCGTCGGAGCCGAAGAGCGACCAGATCCAGGTGAGGGAGCCGTTGATCAGACCGTAAACCGGGTTGAGGATGGCGTGCTTCCAGATGAGCGCAGCCGCGACCGGAACGATGAGGAAGGGTGCGATCAGCAGAGTCCGGGCCAGGCCCCGGCCAATGAACTTCTTGTCCAGGAGCAGGGCCAGGCCGAGGCCGAGGACCAGGCTGACCAGGACCACCGAGACGGTCTCGACGATGGTGGTGAGGATTGCCTGGAGCATGTACGGGTCGGTGACCACCTGGATGTAGTTCTCGAACCCGGCGAATCCGGTCTTGTCCGGGCTCAGGCTGTTCCAGTTCATGAACGAAATGATCAGGGTCACCACGAATGGAAGCTGGGTGACGATGATGAGGAAGATCAGGGCCGGCAGCAGCGGTGCCCGCCGTGCCCAAGCCACTGCGCGTTCCCGCGCCCTGGCGTTCCTGGATGGTTTGGCTGTGCTGCTCCCTTGCCGGGAGACGCGCGCCGTTGCGGTAGTCATAATGTTCTCCTGCGGCTGGGTTGTTACTTCTTGTACTTGTCGCCGACTTTTTGTGCGGCTTCCTGGCCCTTGGCCACCGCATCGGCAACGGAGCCCTGGCCGGCGATGGCGGAGCTCACACCTTGGGACACCCTGGTGCCCAGGGCCGCGAACTCGGGAATACCGACGAACTGGATGCCGACCGCCGGCCGCGGCTGGACACCGGGGTTGGTCGGATCCGCGTTCTCAATGGCGAAGCGTTCGGCCTTGAAGAACGGCGCGGCCTGCTGGAACTCGGTGTTTTCGTACGTGGAAATGCGCTTACCGGACGGGACCTTGGACCAGCCGAGCTTGGACGCGACCAGTTCCTCGTACTTCTTCGAGCTGGCCCAGGCGATAAATTTGGCGGCAGCGTCCTGTTTCTTGGAGGCCGCCTGCATCGCCCAGGACCAGGTCCACAGCCAGCCGGAGGACTTGGTCTCTTTCACGGGCGCCTGGGCATAACCAATCTTTCCCTTCACGGGAGAGGCCTCGGCTTCCAGGGCACCGGCCGCGGAGGTGGCGTCGTACCACATGGCGACCTTGCTTTGGCTCATGTTGTTCAGGCATTCCGTGAACCCGGCCTGGGCGGCGCCCGCTTCACCGTGCTCCCGCACCAGCTTGGTGTAGAACTCCGTGGCTGCGGTGAATTCGGGGGCGTTGACCTTCGCATTCCAGTCCTTGTCGAACCAGGTCCCGCCGAAGGTGTTCACCACGGTGGTCAGTGGTGCGAAGACCTGGCCCCAGCCGGGCTGGCCGCGCAGGCAGATGCCCTTCATCCCTGGCGTCGCCCCGTCAGCCTTGGCGGCGAGGTCGGCGACCTGGTCCCAGGTCGGCTTCTCCGGCATAGTCAGTCCTTTGGCGTCGAAGATGTCCTTCCGGTACATCAGGAAGGAGGATTCCCCGTAGAAAGGTTCGCCGTAGAGTTTGCCGTCCGTGCCGGTCAGCGACGCCGTGTAGGCCGGCAGGATGTCCGCCTGGTTGAACTCGGCATCCTTGGCCACGTTGTCCAGCGGTGCCAGCCACCCGTTGGCGGAATAGAACGGGATCTCGTAGTTGGACAGTGACGCAATGTCGTACTGGCCGGCCTGGCTTGAGAACTCCTGGCTGATCTTGGCGCGGACGTCGTTTTCCGGCAAGACGGTGTAGTTGACCCGGATGCCGGTTTCCTTCGTGAAGTTATCAGCGGTGAGCCGCTGCAGGTCCTCCATCTGGGGGTTATTGACCATCAGGACATTGATGCTGTTCGGGTCGCCTGCGGAATTGCCGCCGCCGGCGCCTGCACAGGCCGAGGCGCTGAGTGCCGCGCACAGGGCGCCTGCCGCCATGGCGACGCGTGTTTTTGCGCGCATTAAGGACTCCTTTGTTCGTCAGGGGGTGCGATGCTGCCCTACTCCGATTGCTATGTCGGGGTGCGGGGCGGTGAGCGGGACGAGGGCCTCAATGCCTGGTTCCTCGCTGGTGTTCCTCAAGATTAGGCTTGTGGCATAGGGCACAACTAGCGCGATGCTTGCAGAATTCTGATACTAATTTTCCGGGGCCGGCCCCGTCCGGGCGCTATTCTGGGAAGAGTCGGCACAGATGCCGCACATTTGTCATGATCCGAACGCAAGGAGAACCACGATGAGCGCGGCGGACCCAGGCGGCGGCTCGGCCATCAATGACGGCGCAGCGGCCAGGCTTGCCGAAAGACTCCTGGGGATGCGGGCCAACCGTGAGGTGATTCCGGAAGACCCCAACCATTCCGTGCGCTGGCACGAGCACGACTACCCCAGCCCGGTCGCACGTTGGAACTACCATCCTGAATACGAGCTGCACCTTATCCGGAAGGGCACCGGAAAGTTCATCGTGGGAGACCACATCGGCACTTTCGAGGCCGGGCACCTGGCCCTGGTGGGTTCGGGGCTGCCGCACGACTGGGTCAGCGACCTGAGACCCGGAGAAGTGCTTCAGGGCAGGGACGTCCTTATTCAGTTCGACGGAAAATGGGTGGAGAGGGCCGCCTCGATTCTGCCGGAAATGGCCGAGGTCAAACTCTTGCTGGAGCAGTCCTCGCGCGGGATCGAGTTCCTCGGACGATCAGCCCGTGCCGCCGCCGTTTCCCTGGAGGCGATGGGGACCTCCACCGGATTGCAGCGGCTTCAGCATCTCTTTGACGTGTTGGCGATTCTTTCACGTGCGCCAGAGTCCGAGCGGCGCTACCTCGCCGACGAATGGTTCAGGCCGCAACTGGACGGGCAGGCCGCGGCGGTGGTGGACCTAGTCCTCGAGTATGTCTTCAGCAATCACGCCGGCAGCGTCAGGATGTCCGAGGCGGCGGCGCTGGTGGGTATGTCGGAACCGACATTTTCGAAGTATTTCAAGCGCGCGACCGGCCAGAATTTCAGTGATCTGGTGCGCAAACTTCGGCTGGCCCACGCCCGCCGCCTGCTGGAGCGGAGCGACAAATCGATCTCGGACATCTGCTACGAAGTGGGTTTCACGAACCTGTCCAACTTCAACCGGCATTTCCGCAATGACGCAGGCGAAACCCCCCGGGACTATCGTCAGCGGGTGCAGAACTGACGGCAACAGCGCGGGGTTCTGCACTCTCCGCCCCGGGGCGCGCGAGCTGGTCACCATGGCCCGGCGGTGGGCATCGGCGGTAGATTGTGGGCATGGGACAGGCTTCCTCGGGCCGCCGGGATTTATTCGCTGATCGGATCTTGGGCGTGGCGGAGTTCAGTCACGCGCATTGGTTTTTCGGCAATCTCTATGAGGTCCTCGTCAAAATCCCGCACCGCGTCGCGGCGGCGGAAGCAAGCCGTGAACTGCCCCGCTCGCCCTTTGGGGCGGGAAGCCCGGGCCGTTATTACGCACCGATTGCACCGATCAATGCGCCGGCGGCAATCGGTGCCCTCGTGGCAGGCTGGAATCATGCCGACAGCAGGCCATGGCTGCTAGTCGCTGCGGCCAGCTCGACGACGGGTGCGGCCGCGACCGCCTATCTGCTCCGGTCCATCAACCCCGACCTGTTCTTCAGCCCGCAACCGCTCAGTGAGACGCGCCGCAACCCCCTGCTGAAGCGGTGGTACAGGGTCCACGCCCTCAGGCTCGCCGCCAGCGCAGTTGCCCTGGCCGCCATCCACGAGGCCCGAACACTCCGGCTCCGAAACCGCGGATAACAGCCAGGCGCCGCAACCTGAAGGAGATCTTCATGGGCAAGTTGACAGTGACTTCACCGCCGGCACATTCAACGCCATGCCGAAGTATGTCGTGTCGACCACGCTGGACCACGCCGGCTGGAACAACAGCACGATTATCGCCGACGACATACCCGGCCAGGTCCGCGAGCTTCGCGAGCGGGAGAACGGGCGTGGCAAGAAAATGCTGCCGGAGGACGGAACCCGGCACACATTGCGGATCGTCGAACTTGAACTCCTCGAAGGCGGGATGCTGGCCCTCCGAATGGCGCCGGCAGGGTCCTAAGGAGAGCACATCAGAGGATGCGCCTAGCTATCGCGCTTGGGTGCCGCCCGGACATGGGTGCGCTGACCTTGTTTGCCGATAAGGCTGAGGAATTCGACCGGACCGGCGCTGGTTGCGCCGAACCAGTGCGGGGTTCGGGTGTCGAACTCCACGGCTTCGCCGGGCCTGAGGATCAGGTCATGTTCACCGAGGACCAGGCGCAAGGTGCCATTGAGGACATAGGCCCAGTCGTAGCCTTCGTGGGTACGCAGCTGAGGCTCCTGCCCATCCCTGCCCTTGGGGAGGATGAACTTGTAGGCCTGAATGCCGCCTGGGCGTCGCGTGAGAGGCAAGATCGTCGACCCGTCCGGACCGGCGACGGGACGCAGATTGAGCCGGGGGTCGCCGGTCGGCGGCGCATCGACGAGTTCGTCGAGGGTTACCCCGTGCACGCGGGCCAGCGGGAGCAGCTGCTCGAGAGTGGGCCGCCGCAGGCCTGCTTCGAGTCTGGAGAGTGTGCTGGCGGAGATGCCTGTCTGCTCGGCGAGGTCTGCGAGGGTGACGTCCCGGCGGAGTCGCAGGCGCTTGAGGCGCGGCCCGACGGCGCTGAGTGTGTGGTCGAGATCGTCATTCATGAGGCTATTTTGCCATTCGGCAATACCGCTTGCACATCCACCTGCCGGCCCGGGAGCATGGAATCTGAAGGCACATCAGATCGTAAGGGGTTCCACATGGCCGGGACGGCAAAGACATCGCCAGGGGAAGCAGCGGGCGGACGCGACGGTGACGCGATGACGCACAGCTTCGACAAGGACTACTGGCAACAGCACTGGGAGCATGCCCACGATCCCGCCCAGGCAGATTCGGGAGGGGCTGCCCCGAACCCGCATCTCATCCGCGAAACCAGCGGAATCGCACCGGGAACAGCGCTGGATGCCGGGTGTGGGACAGGGGCAGAGGCGACCTGGCTCGCCGCGCACGGCTGGCAGGTCACCGGCGCCGACATCTCCGGCGCTGCCCTCGCCCAAGCGGCCGAGCGTGCCGAAGGGCAGCCTATGTCCGGCAAGGTGACCTGGGTCGAGGCGGACCTGACGTCATGGGAACCGGGAGATCGGTTCGACCTTGTGACCACCCACTACGCTCATCCGGCGATGCCGCAGCTTGCCTTCTACGAACGCATCTCGGATTGGGTAGCCCCCGGCGGCACGCTGTTGATCGTCGGGCACCTGCACGCTCCCGCCTCCCCGGGGCACGGGCACCGCCCTCCCCCGGAAGCGACTGTTACCCTCGCGGACATCACCGGGGGTCTCGACGCTGCCGTATGGAGCATCACGAGTGCCGAGGAGATCACGCGGACACTCCCCGGACCCGGTGACCGTGCGTTGCCGCGGCAAGACGTCGTCGTGCGTGCCACCCGGCGCGGGTGACCTCACAGTTTCCGCCGCGCTGCACCCCCGGTGTTGCTCAGTCCGGCCGGCTGGCATCTACCGGGTAGGTCATGAACGCCGGCGTCTCGTACGGATGAACGGACAAAGCGGCATTGACGACGGCGTTACGCCGGGAGCGGGGGAAGATTGCCTCGATCCGGGTTTCCGGCACCTCCTCGGAGGAACCGACGACGCCGACGAACGGGGTCGCGCCGGGTAACGGGGTAAAATGCCCGGTGCCGTCGAGGCTGAACGAGCAGTGGGAGTAATTGCCGAGCCTGCCCGCCCCGGCGTCGCCAATGGCCTGCCGGACCGCGGGCGCAGCGTCGGTGGGGACGTAAATGACCAGACAATCCATGGGCTCCATGGCAGAAAGTCTGCCACCGGGTGCCTCTCAGCGCCGAGGGTTCCAGCTAATCAGAATGTGGATGCTCCGGACCCGCCGAGCGGGTCCTCGCGCTCGATCTGGGCGACCTTCGGATCGTTCTCGTCGGCGCCGTAATCGGAGTTGCGCACGGTGTCCATGAACAAATGGCAAGGCCATGCAACACTGGTCGGATGCCGGCGTTCAGCATCCTCACATCCAACGGGTTTTCCGATGCCGAGGTTCTCTCGTTGTACGAATCTGTGGGGTGGGCCGCCTATACCCGGGATCCGGAACTGCTCGCCAGAGCGATCCGAAGTTCCTCATTTGTCGTGACGGCCCGGAATGGGGATGGTGAGCTAGTTGGCCTCGCGAGGGTTGTGTCCGACGATGCGACCATCTGCTATTTGCAGGACATCCTTGTACGGCCGCCTTTCCAAGGCGCGGGCGTAGGCCGGGCTCTGGTGGAGCACGTCACGGCACGATACGCGCATGTCCGGCAAACAGTGCTCATCACTGACAATGAACCAGGGCAACGCGCCTTCTACGAAGCCATGGGTTTTACGGAAGGGTCGAACTTCGCTCCGGAACCCGTGCGTGTCTTCGCTCTATTTCGGTAGTCCCGGAGTTTCAGTTCGAAATGACTGGTATGTTCCAGGACCTTTCGTAATGAGCCGCTGCGAACTCCCCAGCCTGTAAGAATGGGGCATGCCCCCGCCTAGCTTTCCGATCAGACGGTTGGCCGAAGACCCGGCCCACGTCCTCGACCGCCGTCGGTGGCCAGGCAACCTGCCCCCTGTCGCACAGGTTCTGGACCAAGGGCTCGACCTGACCCCGGCCACAATCTTCGTAGGCGAAAATGGGTCGGGAAAATCCACTCTCGTGGAAGCCATCGCACTGGCTTATGGCTTGTCTCCAGAAGGCGGATCTACAGGCGCCCGCCACAGCACCCGATCCACGGAGTCCATACTTGCCGATCACCTGCAGCTTGTCCGCACCGCCGGCGCCACAAGACGCGGCTACTTCCTGCGCGCGGAAACCATGCACGGCTTCTTCACCTACCTCGAGAAGAACCCGAGCACCGCGGGTCCGGACATCTCGTTCCACGACATGTCACACGGTGAATCGTTCCTGGAACTGGCCGTGGATCGTTTCCGGGGACCCGGATTGTGGGTGCTCGATGAACCGGAATCAGCGCTGTCCTTCGCGGGATGCCTCAGCCTCCTTGCGGTCTTGAAAGATCTCCTCGCCGAAGGCTCCTCGCAAGTCATCATGTCCACGCACTCCCCAGTTCTTGCAGCGCTTCCAGGCGCGCAGATTCTCGAAGTCGGCCCGTGGGGACTTCGGCAGCAGGAATGGTCGGACCTCGATCTGGTTTCCAACTGGCGATCATTCATGGACTCCCCCGAAAGATACCTGAGACACCTATAAGGCCGGCCCGGTCGGGGTTGAACTAACGGCGTCCCCGAACGGAAAATGCCAGACAACGCCACAGGGGAAAAACGAACCGCCGACCGCGGTCAACGCTCATGTCATGTGTCGAGCTTTCCAGACTTCCTTTGGGCGAGGCGCTGGAGTTGCCGTGCGTGAACGCCGCTCACCCAGTCCCACCCGGGAGCGGCCGATGGGCCGACCCGCGGGTCGCTGGGCTCATGGGCGTCACGCAAGGCGTGCACGTACGCCCGATCCTGGTCGATCCGTGCGTGTACCTGTTCAGCTCCGCCGACGGACCCGTGTCCGGGGACAAGGACATCGACGTCGCCCGCCACGCCCTCGAGCAGCCGCAGCGCGGCGAGGTAGTCCTCGATCGGGTCTTCGGTGTCGTTCAAGTCGAGCATCGGGATCAAAACATCAGAAAGCATGTCGCCGGCGACGAGAACCCCACGTTCCTCAATCAACAGCGCCGCGTGGCCCGGGGCATGTGCTCGATGCTCGAGAATGCGGACTTGGGGCCCATCCCAAGGAATCTGCACCGTCCCGACGGGCAGGCCGGTAATAAGGCCGAGGAGGTCCAGCGGTACCTGTTCGGGGATGCCGGCCGCCTTCGCGACCGCGTCCACTCCGCCCGACAGCCGATCCCGGGCGGTAGCCGCGCAGCGCGCGGTGCCGTAACGGGGAACCGCGCCGAGCCCGGCGTGCCAAAGCAGGTGGTCCCAATGAGGATGCGTCGAGAAGCCTGCCACAACGGTCTGGCCCGAATCGGACAGATCCTTCGCGAGGCAGTCCATTTCGTAGCCGTGCACCCCGGCGTCGATGAGCAACACGCCAGCCCGGCCCTTTACGACGACGGCGTTACTCTCGCAGAACTCGCTCTCGTGGATCAGCACACCCTCCGCGACCTGCCTCAACACGAGCTGGCCTCGTTTACATCGCGGACGGCGTGGTTGTCCCCCGGAACTTGCTCGACCCGCAGCTCGGCGGAGACATTCATCCAATGGTCGATGCGGCCCATCATCTCCTCTTCCTAACAGTGATACGTTCTGCAACTCCTATAGTGAGGACTAAATACCTGTCAAGGAGGAATCGTGGAACCTCGGTCCCAGTACACCGTCGCCAGCTGGGGCCTCGGCTGGCGCACCAAGACGGTTGACCGTTTTGCTAGGATCGGACCAGTCTTTCGTCCCCTACCTTTCAGTTGGCGGCCGGTGGATCCCGGAAATGCGCGCCAGGGTGCTTCAGAGAAGGCCAGCGGAACTCCCGATCAACTCGCGCAGCGGGTGGGTAAAGATCCTGCTTCCACATCCCAGAGTTGAAGTTGAGGTTCACAGATGGTCATTCAGGATCGCGCGAAGGCCACCCGCGGTGCCATTGTCGTCGGTGCCGCTGCGGTCTTTGAGGAGCACGGCTACGGCAGTGCCAGCCTGACCCAGGTCTCTGAGACAGCCGGGGTGACCAAGGGCGCCCTCTATTTCCACTTTCAGTCCAAGGAAGATCTCGCCAGGGCGGTCATCGAGGAGCAGCATCGGATCGTCGTGGCCGAAAGCGAGAGCATCCTTGCCGGGGATTGGCCAGGCCTGACGGCAATGATCCTGCTGTGCCGCGCTTTCGGTCTTCAGCTCGTGCACGAGCCAGTTGTCAGGGCCGGCATCCGATTGACGTTTGAAGCGACGGCTTTTGGTCCGCCCGTGCGCGGCCCCTACGAGGACTGGATCGCCGTCATGGAGCAGCTTACCGAACGGGCCAAGGCAGAATTGCAGGTCCGGCCCTCCGTCGACGCCGGGACATTTGCCCGATACCTTGTTGCTTCGTTCACCGGGGTTCAGATGGTCTCCGGAGTACTTACCGACCGAGCGGACGTCATGCAACGGATCGAAGAGATGTGGGAGATCGTGCTGCCGGGGATCATGCATGACGATTTCAACGATGACGCCCATGCTCTCTCCGGACTGGTTTCCGCTGGAAGCCCCAACCCGCCGCGGAATCCCACCCCACCAGCACCGTGACGGGCTCACACGGCCACCGAGTACTGCAGCCCCGGGCAGGTGGCGCCTTGCTTGCCATCCGCGGGACTTTCAGCGAGTCCAACTCCCATAAACCGGATGACCGCCTTGTTTTAGGGTGAGTGGTCATTTATTCTTGTCTCGGATCCATTGGGGACTCCGCTCGGAGAGCGGCTGTGTCGGCGCGCATTTTTTGGGGGGCGCCGGCACAGACCCCTGGCCTGGACTGTCCGCCATGGCGATCCAAACGTGACGGCGGCGGCCGCCGCCGTCACGTTTGGATCGCCA
>NZ_JBFUAA010000011.1:0-142776 GCF_056406495.1 Arthrobacter sp. P1_B9 | reverse complement strand
CAGCTGCATGGCCTGGACCGAGCGGGCCACCTTGGTGGGCTCGAACATGTCCACGGGCGAGGGCTTGCCGGTGTCGATCTGGCAGAAGTCGCAGCGCCGGGTGCATTCGGAGCCGCCGATCAGGAAGGTGGCCTCCTTGTCTTCCCAGCACTCGAAGATGTTCGGGCAGCCGGCCTCCTCACACACGGTGTGGAGGCCCTCCTTCTTCACGAGGTTCTTGAGCTGGACGAACTCCGGGCCCATCTGGACCTTGGCCTTGATCCATTCCGGCTTCCGTTCCACCGGTGTGGCCGCGTTTCGCTGCTCAATGCGCAGCATCTTCCGGCCTTCTGGTGCCAGTGTCACAGTAGAGCTCCTTCTGGGGTTGCAACTAGGGCTTGTTCATTCTTGCGCAGTTCTTCGGTGATCCGCGACATGAGGTCCGCCGGGGTGACGTCCCTGCCAAGTTCCTGGGCGATCGTGGTGACTCCGGCGTCGCTGATCCCGCAGGCGATGATCTGGCCGTAGGGGGCGAGATCGTTGTTGCAGTTGATCGCGAAGCCATGCATGGTGACACCTTCGTGGACGCGGATGCCGATGGCCGCGATCTTGCGGTCCGGACCCTTTTCGTCCTGTTCGATCCACACGCCAGCGCGGCCCTTGATCCGGACGGCGGCGATGCCGTAGTCCGCCAGGACGGCGATGATGACCGCTTCCAGCCGCTCCACGTAGTCGCGGATGCCAGCCTTGTTCTTCAGTTTGATGATGGGGTAGCCAATGAGCTGGCCGGGGCCGTGCCACGTCAGCTTGCCGCCGCGGTCCACGGCCACAACGGGAGTTCCGTCAAAAGGCCGTTCGTGGTCTTCGGTGCGCTTGCCTGCGGTGTAAACCGCGGCGTGTTCGAGCAGCAGTACAGTGCTGGGCGCGGTGCCCGCGAGGACCTTTTCATGCAATTCGCGCTGGATGTCCCATCCGCGCGTGTAATCGACGAAGTCCGGGGCGAGACCCAGCTGTTTGAACTCAAGAGTCATGGCATCAAGCTTAGACCCCGCCGCACCCACCTCCCGTTTGTGTGCTTAAGCTCTCATGCCTGTGGATAACTTCTGCACGATTCCGCGCAATCGACTATTCCTTGGGTATGGAAGATCTCCCGCCGGCCGCCGGTGCGGCCCCCCAGGTTCCCGGTTACGACGTCGGACGGCTGCTGGGGCGCGGCGGCAGCGCCACGGTCTGGCTGGTGACCGAACAGTCAACGGGCCGCGAGTTCGCCCTGAAATGCTTCGATGCCGACCGCGCCGCACCGGAAGAATCCGAGGCCGGGGACGTCATGCGGCGCGAAGTACGGATCCTTTCCGCCCTGGCACACAGCCACCTGCTTCGCGTGCATGCCGTGGTGCGCCTGCCGGTTCACGACTCTGGCGGCTGCGGCCTCGGGCTTGCGCTGGACTACGCACCCGGCGGCTCGCTGGCGACGCTCGTGGGAAGCCGGGGACGTCTGGGTCCCGGCGAAACGGTGACGGTCCTGACTCCCATCGCGGAGGCCCTGGCATACCTTCACGGCCAAGGCTTCACCCACGGTGATGTGGCCCCCGGCAACGTGCTCTTCACGGCTGACGGCAAACCGCTGCTGGCCGATCTCGGCGTCGCGCGCATGGTGGCCGACGCCGCTCCGGTCGCCGAAGAGGGCACAGCAGGATTCCAGGATCCCGCCCCGTCGGACGCTGTGCGGGCCGGGCTGCAGCCCGAACGCGACATTTACGCCCTGGCCGCCCTGGGCTGGTATTGCCTCACCGGACGGGCCCCCGAGCCCGGCCCGCATCGTCCACCGCTGAGCCTGCTGGTCCCGGAGGTGCCGGCAGCGTTGGTTGCCGCCCTCGAAGCGGGGCTGGGCGGGGAACGCCGGGAGCGTCCCCCGGCGGCGGAGTTTGCCGCTCTGGTCTACCGCAGCGCCCGGGCGGAGCCCGTCGATCTGTCGGTCTCCGTGCACCCCACGGTCATCCCCCAACTGCTCACACGCAAGGCCGTGCAGTCCGGCCCGGGCCGGCGCCCAGGCGCTATCCGGAAAACCGGACTCCACCGCGGATTCCGGCGGACTCCCGCGCGGCGGGCGCTGCTTCCCGCTCTCGCCGCTGCAGTCCTGCTGGCCGGCATCTGGCTGCTGGCCGATGGCGGGCCGGCCTCCGACGCCGTCGCCGGGCTGTTTCCAGGGTTCGTGTCCGGCCACGATGCGCCGGTGCAGACAGGAAGTCCCGTGGGCCGCGAGGGACCGGCGGAGGGGCCGGTTGGCGGGCCGCCGCCCCCCACCGCCGCCGGCGGGGCCACCGCAATCCTTCCCGATCTTGAGGCACTCCTGGCCTCCGCCGACCCGGTGGAGGCGGTCCGCGGCCTGGCCCGGCTCCGTTCACTGGCACTGAGCTCCGGCGACTTCAGTCTGCTCGATGCCGTCAACGCCCCGGACTCGTCGGCCGCCGCCTCGGACGGCCGCATCAAAGCGCAGCTCAGCGCCTCCGGCCACGTCCTGGCCGGATTCTCGACCTCCCTGACCCGGATCGAGACCACCGCGGAGAGCAGCCCCGCCCGGGCAGTGGTGGCCATCACCACTGCACCTTCCGCTTACCGGGAAATCGATGGGAACGGCGCCACGGTGGCCGAAGTACCCGCCGCCTCCGCACAGCAGCTTCACCTGGTCCTGGTGCCCGTCGACGGGCGCTGGCGGATCCAGGACGTGCTACCTCCGGGGTCCGGAGCCGGCTAGGGTTCCACGCTTCAGGGCGCGGTGGTAACCTCCCACCGAGACGGCTGCTAGCGAGAGCCTGACGCCGGAGAGGGACGCCATGTCGACCACGGTTCCGAAGAAGCAGATGACCGTCATTCAAGCAGCGTTCATCGGGGTGGGTTCCATGGTGGGCGCGGGAATCTTCGCGCTGCTGGGCGCAGCCGGCGCTGTCGCCGGCTCGGCTGTGTGGGTGTCCTTTCTGGTGGCGGGCGCCATCGCCGGCCTACAGGGGTACTCGTTCGCGAAGCTCGGCGCGACTTACCCATCGGGCGGGGGCATGCTGGCCTACCTGGCCCGGGGGTTCGGGGAGGGGCACGCTACAGGCATCGTTTCGTGGCTGTTCTACGTGACCGGCGCGATCGTGGGGGCAATGGTGGCGTCGTCCTTCGGTGGATATGCCAGTGCAGTCCTGACCGGTCGCGACCCAGGCTGGGCCAAAGTGTTCGCGGTCGCGCTCATCCTGGTCATGACCGTCCTGAACGCGGTCGGTTCCACGGCGGTCGCAAGAGTCCAGTCGGTGATCGTGAAGATGGTGCTGGCCATCCTGTCCGTGTTCGCGATTGTCACGATCGCGAACTGGAACCCAGCGCTCCTGGATCCGGCCGGCTACCCGGGCGTCCGCGAGATCATCGCGAGCGTGGCGTTGACGTTCTTCGCCTTCCTCGGGTTCGGCGTCATCACCTTTACCGCGAAGGATCTGCCTGACCCGTCCCGTCAACTGCCCCGCGCCATGTATCTGGCGCTGGCGATCGCCACGACGGTGTACGTCGCCGTCTCGCTGGGAGTTTTCGGGACCCTGACCGCCGACGAGGTCGTCGCCTACGGCGCCACTGCGCTGGCCGAGGCCGCCAAGCCGACGCTGGGCCAGTTCGGCTATGTGCTGATGGTGATCACCGCCCTGCTCTCCACTTCCGGGGCGGTGAACGCCAGCCTCTATCCTTCCGTGGGGATGACCCGGCATCTCGCCTCGGTGGGACAGTTTCCACCGGTCTTCGGCCGCTCCGTGGGCCGCAGGCAGGTGCCGGTTGGGCTGCTGGTCATGGCCGGCCTCGCGGCGGTGATGGTGGTGACGTTCAACCTCAACAGCATCGCGTCGCTTGGAAGTGCAGTAGCCTTGCTCATTTTCTCCGCGGTCACGATGGCCCACTTCAAGGTGTACCGGGAGACCGGGGCCAAGCTTTTGGTGCTTATCATCGCCCTGATTGCGACCTTGGGAACGTTCGTCGTGTTCTGCACAACCACGCTCGTCAATGAACCCGCCACCGCCGCCGCGCTGGTGGTCATCCTTGCACTGGCACTGATCACCGATTTGCTGTGGAAGCGCGCCCGAAACCGCGCAAATTAGCACCCCGGCGATCTGACGTATAGGGGAGTTGGGGACTATTCCCTGCTAATTCCTAGGTCCATGCTGTAGGCACCGAGCACTTTGTGTGATAGGGGGGGGCAGTGGGCATGTTCAAGCCGACGACTACTCGCCCCAGGCGGTTTAGCTCCGCCTGGCCCGTGGCGCAGACCACGGGGAACTTGAGGGTGTGGCTCACGTGAGCGAACAGGCAGTGACCCGGCCGAAGGCACCACCGGCCGTGTGGATCTCCTGGGTGGCCCTGGCACTGATGACCACGAGTTCGGTGGCCAGTCTCCGTGCGGCCCCGACCATGGCCGTCTACGGCCTCGCCTCAGTCTTCCTCTACGTGGTTCCCGCGATCGTCTTCCTGCTGCCCACGTCCCTTGTGTCCGCCGAGCTGGCGTCCGGATGGAAGGGCGGCATCTACAACTGGGTATCGTCCGGAATCTCCAAACCCATGGGCTTCCTGGCGGTCTGGTGCCAGTTCGCGATGACGATTTTCTACTATCCAACCCTGCTGGGATTCGTCGCGAGCACGCTCGCCTACGTCTTCAACCCGGCGCTGGCCAGCAGCGGCGTGTGGACGGCCTTGGTGATCGTGGTGTTCTACTGGGCCGGCGTGTATGTCTCATCCCGCGGCACGAAGGGTGTCGCGGGCCTGGCCAGCGGTGGCCTGATCATCGGCACCCTGATCCCGGGCGCCCTGCTCGTCATCCTGGGTGTGGTCTTCCTCGGCCAGGGCAATCCGTCCGCCGCTCCGATGACCGCGGCGAATTTCTTCCCCGAGTGGGCCGGGCTGGCCAGCCTGGTGCTGATCGTGAATAACTTCCTGTCCTACAGCGGCATGGAGATGAACGCTGTGCACGTGTCCTCGCTGAAGGACCCGGGTAAGGAGTATCCGAAGTCGATGTTCCTGGCCATGGGACTGGTACTGCTGATCTTCATCCTGCCGGCGCTGGCGATCAGTTGGATCGTTCCGGCCGATGAACTCTCCCTCACAGCCGGTGTCATGCAGGCCTTTGACGCGGTGCTGGCCTCCTTCAACCTCCAGGCGCTGACACCAATCCTCGGGATCATGCTGGTTGCCGCCTCCCTCGGCGGCATGCTGACCTGGCTGGCCGGTCCGTCCAAGGGCCTGTTGCTGATCTCGCGTGAGGAAGGATACCTCCCGCCGTTCCTGCAGAAACTGAACAAGAACGGCATCCAGCAGAACCTCCTGGTGGTCCAGGGGCTCGTCACCACCGTGATCGCGCTTGGCTACGCGCTGATCCCGGATGTTTCCAGCGCGTACTGGATCTTCTCGGTGATCACCACGCAGGTCTACCTGATCATGTACCTGCTGATGTTCGTGGCCGCCGTCCGGCTGCGCCGCAACGACCCGGACCACGCGCGTGGCTTCCGGGCGCCAATGCTGGTTGGGCTCTGCGGCGTCGGTTTTACCGCCTCCCTGGCCGCCCTGCTCGTCGGGTTCGTCCCGCCGTCGCAGTTTGGCAACGGCGATCCGGCCGTCTATTTCCTGATCGTCGCCGGCGGCGCGCTGGGACTGGGCCTGCTCGTGCCGTTCCTCTTTTACAGGTTCCGCAAACCCTCGTGGAAGCTGCCGGAGCAAGACGCTCAGACGGAGGCGCCTAGGTCATGAGCACGCATCAGGAGTCCTCGACCAGGCGCAGCCGCTCGGTCGTTTACATAGTTGCCATGATCCTGCTGGTGGTGTTCGCCGTCGTCGCACTGCTGAATTTCCGGTCGGCGAGGGAGACACAACAATCCCTGGCGAAGGCCGACCAACTGATCGCGGCGATCGAATCAGCCGGCGGGACGGCACCCTCGCGCGAGCAGATAGCTCGGGTGCTCGGTGACGACGGCGGTGCCGTTTGCGCGAACCCGAACAGCGCGTTGAGCCGGGCCACCTTCTTGAGCCAGCTGGCGAACGGGGCAACCGGGCCCGGATACAGGCCGGTGATCGGGAACGCCCGGATCGCCGTCGGCGAGCTCGCGATTATCAAGGTCTATTGCCCGGACCAGCTCGCTGAGTTCCAGGAGTTCATCGACGACCTCAAGACGTACCACACGGGTGGTGCGTGAGCCGTGGACCTGCGCGCCCGCATCACCGATCTGATGGGTCCGGCACGGGAGGAGCTCGCCGAGTTTGTTGCCATCCGCTCAGTGGCGGATGCGCGGCAGTTTCCCGTCGAGGAGTGTGCCAAGGCTGCCCAGTGGGTGCTGGACAAGTTCGCCGGACTCGGATTTTCGGACGCCCGCCTCGAACGGACCCCGGACGGCTCCGACGCGGTGGTGGGCTCCAGGCCCGGACCCGATCCGGACGCGCCCACCGTGCTCCTCTACGCGCACTACGACGTCCAGCCACCCCTCGATGACTCGGYATGGCGGACCCCGCCCTTCGAGCTCACTGAAGTGGACGGCCGCTGGTACGGCCGCGGCGCCGCCGATTGCAAGGGCAACATCCTCGCCCACCTGCTCGCACTGAGGGCACTCGGCAGCGACGTACCGGTGAACCTGTTGCTGGTGGTCGAGGGGTCGGAGGAACAGGGCACCGGCGGGCTCGAGGCGTTCGTCGCCGGCCACCCGGACCTGCTCCGTGCCGACACCATCCTGGTCTGCGACACCGGCAACGCCGCCGTGGGCCACCCCGCCGCGACCGTAACCCTGCGCGGGATGGTCAATGTCGTGGTGACGGTGGAGGCGATGGCGTCAGAGCTCCACTCCGGCATGTTTGGCGGGGCTGCCCCCGACGCGCTCGCCGCACTGATCGCCATGCTGGCATCACTGCGGGACCGGCAAGGCAACACGACGGTCATGGGATTGGACAACGCCCAGACCTGGACCGGTGCGCCCTATCCGCCAGGGCAGTTCCGCACCGACGCCGGCGTCCTTGAGGGAGTGTCCTTGCTGGGGGACGGCACCGTGTCCGACATGCTCTGGGCACGGCCCGCGGTCACCGTGCTCGGCATCGACTGCCCGGCGGTGACCGGCTCGACGGCGGCGATCTCGCCGCGGGCCTCGGCGCGCCTGAACCTGCGCGTCCCGCCGGGCATGGCGGCCGCCGACGCCCACACGGCGTTGGTCAGCCACCTCAAGGCGGCCGCGCCCTGGGATGTCCACGTCACGGTGGACCTCGAGGCCATCGGGTCGCCATTCCAGGCGGCAGTCGGCGGCCCGGCCTTTGAAGCCATGAGCGCCGCGATGTCCCAGGCCTACGGCACGCCCATGACAACCCTGGGGCAAGGGGGATCGATCCCGCTCTGCAACGTCTTCGCCGACACCTACCCGGACGCGGAGATCATCCTGCTCGGCGTCGAGGAGCCGCTCGCCCTGATCCATGCACCGAATGAGAGCGTCGATCCGGGCGAGATCAGGGCCCTGGCAGAGTCCCTGGCCCTCTTCCTCCGGAGGTACGCGACGCTGCACGGCTAATAGCGGCAGCTAGCCGCGCCCTGCCACCCAGGCGGCGGCCCCGGCGAGGGACGGGTGCTTCCAGGCGAAGCTGTTCTCCGCCAGGACGGCCGGCTCCAGCCGCTGGCTCGCGAGCAGCAGTTCTTCGGCGAGATCGCCCATCACCAGCCGCAGCACCGGGGCCGGTACCCGCAGCGCCGCCGGCCGGTGCAGCGCCCTGGCCAGTTGCGTGATCAGGGAATTCACATCTGCGGCTTCGGGGGCGCAGACGTTGACCGGCCCGGACACGGGCGCCGAGAGAAGGAAGGAAAAGGCGGCAGCCACATCCGGCAGAGTGATCCACGGCCAGAACTGCCGGCCATCGCCGAGCGGGCCGCCGACACCCAGGCGCAGCAGCGGCAACAGCCGGCCCAGTGCGCCGCCGGAACGGCTCAGGACGACGCCGGTGCGGGGCGTGACCACCCGGACTCCGGCAGGCGCCTCATGCGCCGCGGCCTCCCAGTCGACGCAGATCCGGGACAGGGTGCCGGTGCCGGCCGGCGCGTTCTCGCGCAGCACCGCCGTACCGGCGTTGCCGTAGTAACCGGAGGCCGACTGGCTCAGGAACACGGCGGGCGGCGCGTCGGTGCGCGCCATGGCGGCCGCGAGGGTCCGGGTAGCCCCCAGCCGGGAGGCGCGGAGCTCGTTGACCCGCGCCTTGGTCCAGGGTCGGTCGCCGATTCCGGCGCCGGAGAGGTTGACCACCGCGTCCGCGCCCTTCAGTGCGGTGTCGTCGATCCGGCCGGCAGCCGGGTCCCACTGGAACTCGGCTGGGGACGCAGGGGCACGCCTGACCAGGGCGACGACGTCGTGCCCCTCGCGGCGCAGTGCACCCGAAAGGGCAGTTCCGATCAGCCCGGAGGCCCCGGCAATAAGGATTCGCATGATCCATCTCACCATGCCCGGCACGGCCGCGAAACCTCCCGGGCCGTAAGGACCGTTGTGGCTATGATCGAACGATGACCCCCTCGAGTTACTTCCGTTTCCCGCATCTGCACGGCGATCTGGTCACCTTTGTGGCCGAGGACGACGTCTGGATTGCACCCGTGGGCGGGGGCCGCGCCTGGCGCGTATCCTCCCTGCAATTGCCGGCCCGCAACCCGCGCTTCACCCCCGACGGCAAGCGTCTGGTCTGGACCGTCGTCCAAGGGACTGCCCCGGAAGTCGTCACGGCCAACGTCGACGGCGGCGGCTACAGCCAGTTGAGCTACTTCGGCCACCCTTCCACCCGGGTCAAGGGTTTCACCCCCGACGGCGACGTCCTGGTGACCAGCGCGTTCCGCCAGTCCGACAGCCGTCACACCCACGCCTACAGCCTCCCCGTGACCGGCGGCTGGGCGCAGGAACTCCCGTTCGGCCCGGTCGAGTCGGTGGCCTTCGGCCCCGTCGTCGGCGATGAACGCCCTGTGGTGCTCGCCAGTGTCCTGTCACGTGAGCCGGCCTGGTGGAAGCGCTACCGCGGCGGCGCCGCCGGCAAGCTGTGGATCGACGCCGACGGAAACGGTGAATTCGTCCGGCTCGCTGCCGCGCTGGACGGAAACCTCACGGACCCCCTGTGGGTCAAGGGACGGATCGCGTTCCTGTCCGACCACGAGGGTTACGGAAACCTCTATTCCGTCCTGCCCAACGGCAGCGACCTGCGGCGCCACACGGACCACGAGGACTTCTATGTCCGCCACGCCGCCACCGACGGCGAACGCGTGATCTTCGAATCGGCCGGTGAGCTCTGGCTGCTGCCCAGCCTCGACGCCGAGGCCGTCAAGCTCGACATTGTGCTCGGTTCCGCCTCGCAGGCGCGCCGGCCCGCCCCGCTGAAGCCCTCGAAGCACCTTGGCGACGTCGTACCGGACCGCACGGGCGCGTCCAGTGCCGTCGAATCCCACGGAACCGTCCACTGGCTGCGGCACAAGGACGGCCCTTCCCGCGTCCTCGAGGCCACCCCGGGCGTCCGGGCACGGCTGCCGCGGCCCTTCGGCGAGGGCCGGATCGCCTATGTCGCCGACCACGACGGCGTCGAGGCCCTGTACCTGAAAGCCATTGCGGCGCCCCTGGCCGGAGCGGCTGCGGCAGCATCGAAGGCCCCGCAGCCGGCCGTGCAGTCCGCTGCCGAGTCAACGGCCCGGCCCGCTGCTTCCGCCGAGGACGCAGGCATGCAGTTGCCGAAGCCGGTGTCCGCCGCCGCGCTGACCGGCGCAGGATCAATCCCCGCCGCTGCAAACGGTTCCGTGTCAGGCCCGGTCGCAGCGGTCCCGGCCCCGGCTGCAGCAGACGCAGCCGGCTCCATCGCCGGCTCCGAGCCCGACCGGGCCGGTGCGGGCGCCGCCGTGGAGGCCGCGCCTGCCTCCGATGAGCTGACGCGGATCGACTTCCCCAAGCCCAGCCGGACCAGCGCCATCGAAGCCAGCCCGGACGGGCGCTGGCTCGCCGTCGGCACGGCGTTCGGTGATATCTACCTTGCCGACACCCGCACGGGCACGATATCCCAGCTGAGCAGCATCGGCGAGGGCAGCATTGAGGGATTCACATGGTCCCCGGACTCCGCGTGGCTCGGCTGGTCCGAGCCGGTCACGTCCTTCGGGTCCCGCAGCCGGCTCCGGATCACCCGGATCGACGGCGGCACCGGAGCTGCGATCATTGACGTCACCGACGGCCGGTTCCGCGACGAGTCGCCGTCGTTCACCCCGGATGGCAAATACCTCGCCTTCCTCTCCAACCGCAGTTTCGACCCGGTCTACGACGGGCACTCCTTCGATCTGTCCTTCCCGAGCCCGATCAAGCCGTACCTCGTCGCCCTCGCCGCCGACACACCTTCGCCCTTCGGCCCGAGCGTCGACCTCCACGCCGACGCCGACGCCGAGGCAGGTGCCGCCGGAACAGCGGGTGCTGCGTCCGGGCCGCAGCCGGCGGCCAAACCCGTGCCGTCCGTGCGGGTCGACGCCGAGGGCCTGGCCCACCGCGTCATCGGGGTCCCGGTGCCGCAAGGCAACTACGCCGGACTCACCGCCGTCGCCGGCGCCCTGCTCTGGCTGGACAGCGAGCTCGCCGGCACCACCGGTGAGGGCCGGGCCAGCCTCGAGGACAAGGGCGCGGCGCCGAGCCTGGTCCGCTACGACCTGGCCAAGCGCCGCACCGCCACGATCGTTGAGGCCCTGGACAGCTACCGGCTCTCCGGCGACGGCGAAAAGATCGTGTTCATCCAGGACAAGCAGATCCGCGTGGCGCCGGCCGCCGCCAAGGCCGATGAGGACTCCGGCCAGCTGGTCAAGGTGGACCTTGGCCGGATCCGGGTGCAGCTGGACCCACTCAGTGTGTGGGGCCAGGCCTTTGACGAGGCATGGCGGCTCCAGCGCGACTTCTTCTGGACCGAGGACATGGCCGGCCAGGATTGGGAGTCCGTCCACGCCCGCTACCGCCCGGTGGTGGAGCGCCTCGGCTCCCATGACGACCTGGTGGACCTGCTGTGGGAGCTGCACGGCGAGCTCGGCACCTCCCACGCCTACGTCCGGCCCATGGCCGCTGTCGAGAACGGCAGCAGCCCGCAGGGCCGCCTCGGCGCGGACCTGGGGTTCACCGGCGAGGGGTGGGAAATCACCCGCATTCTGGCGGGGGAGTCCTCTGACCCGCTGGCCACTTCGCCGCTGACCCGTCCCGGCGCCGACGCGAAGCCGGGCGACGTCCTGCTGGCGATCGACGGCGTCGAACTGACCCAAACGCGGACCCCGGCAATGCAGCTGGTCGGCGCGGCCGGCCGCGCCGTGGAACTTACCCTGCGCAATGGCGCCGGCCATGGTGCGGCCGCGGGCGCCCAGCGCCGCGTGGCCGTGGTCCCGGTCAAGGACGAGGAGCGCCTGCGCTACCAGGAATGGGTCTCCGGCAACCGGCGAACTGTCCGGGAAGCCTCGAACGGGACGTTCGGCTACCTGCACATCCCGGACATGATGGCCAACGGCTGGGCACAACTCCACCGCGACCTCGACACCGAAACGGCCCTGGACGGACTGATCGTCGATGTCCGGCGCAACCGTGGCGGCCACACCTCCCAGCTCGTGGCCGAACTCATCGGGCGCAAGGTCACCGGCTGGAGCATGCCGCGCGGGGAAAAGCCGCGGACGTACCCGCACCACGCTCCCCGCGGACCGGTCATCATTCTCACCGATGAGTTCGCCGGCTCCGATGGCGACATCATCACGCAGGTCTCCAAGCTGCGGGGGATCGGGCCCGTCATTGGCACCCGCACCTGGGGCGGCGTCGTCGGGATCGACAACCGCTTCGCGCTGGCCGACGGCACCGGCGTCACCCAGCCGCGCTACGCCACCTGGTTCGCCGGTGGCGTTGGCTGGGGCGTGGAAAACTTCGGCGTCACCCCGGATATCGAGGTGACCTTCCCGCCGCACGCCTACGCCGCCGGAACCGACCCGCAGCTGGAGTACGGCATCGGGGCGCTGAAGGAAATGATCCAGGAACTGCCCACGGACCGTCCGCCGTTGCGCGAGGGTTACCGCCGGGTCCGGCCCGCACCGCTGCCTGCGCGCCAACAGGCCGGCCAGGCCTAGGCGCTCCCGGGCGCGGCCCGCACAGACGGTCCGCGCAGGACAGATGGCAAGGCCCCCGCCCCCCTGGACATCCAGGGCGGCGGGGGCCTTCGTCGTACTGCGGCCGGGCTAGGAGGCCAGGGTGGCGTCCAGGGTGATCTCGATGCCGGTCAGGGCAGCGGAGACGGGGCAGCCGGTCTTGGCTTCCTCGGCCAGCCGCTGGAAATCGTCGGCGGAAATGCCGGGGACGCGCGCGGCCAGGGTGAGGTGGCTGCCGGTGATCCCGGTACCGGGCTGGAAGGTCACGTCGGCCTTGGTGTTGATCTCCTCGGCCGTGTGGCCGGCCTGGGCCAGGGCGTTGCTGAACGCCATCGAGAAGCACGCGGAGTGCGCTGCCGCAATGAGCTCCTCGGGGCTGGTCTTGCCCTCGGCGGCCTCGGCGCGCGCCTTCCAGGTGACGTCGAAGTTGCCCAGCCCGGAGCTGTCCAGGGTGGTGTTGCCGGCGCCTGTCATCAGGTCGCCATTCCATACAGTGTGTGCGGTGCGTGTTGTAGCCATGTCCACTCCTCGACGTCGTTGTGAATCAGGGGTCCGGCTGGTGCCGGAGCCTGCCGTGATCAATCCTAGGGATTCTGTGCGGCCGCCGCACGGGGGTTCCGCTGTCAGAGGATTGTGACCCGTACAGTGTCGTCATGGAACTTACCGAAGATGCGCAGGTGCCAGGGGCGCCCGGGGCGCGTATCGCCACGATTATGGTCACCGCCGTCGACGCCGGGCGCCTGGCCCAGTTCTGGGCCGACTTGTTGGGCACGGTGGTCTCCTCGCGCTTCGAGCAGTTCGTCTGGCTGGAACCCGCCGGCACCGGAGCCCCGCAGCTGGCCTTCCAGCAGGTCCAGGACCCCACGGAGGGCAGGCGGCGCCTGCACCTGGACATCCATGGGCCCGACCCTGCGGCGTTGCGCGCCCGCGCCGAGTCCCTCGGTGCCCGGTTCGTGGAGGGCAATGACATCGGCGACTTCCACTGGGATGTCATGCAGGATCCCGAGGGCAACGAATTCTGCATCGCCGGCGACTGACAAGCCGGTTTAACGGCGGCAGTTAAACGACGGCGGCGCCGCACCCCGGCGGGGGAGCGGCGCCGTCATGGCCGGTGCAGTCAGCCGGCTACTGCCACAGGGTCGCGATCGCGACGTTGAGCAGTGCCAGGCCGCCAACGCTGTTCGCGAGGCCCTTGCTGATCGGCTCGCCCTTCTTGTATTTGCGGCGGCCAATGAAGGCCAGGACGCCGACGATCAGGGCGATGACAAGCTTGACGCCGAGCTTGGCGTAGTTGGCGTTCATGTCCAGGGCCGGGATCAGCCCCATCATGATGATGCCCGTGATCAGCTGCAGCATCGCGCCGTCAAACTGGCGCGGGTGGACGGTGGGCTTCTTCATCTGGCCGATCCAGATGCCGACAATCATGGCGGCGCCGATGATGTGCAGGAAGACCATGACGTTATAGACGATGTTCATGGCATCAGTGTAGCCAGAGTCTTCTACGCACCGTAGTAGGACCCGCCGCGGCCCCGGGGCGGAACAGCAAAAACGGCGACGGCGGCACGGGCGCCCGGTGGTTTCCCACTGGAGCCCGCACCGCCGTCGCCGTCGGTGTGCGCTTTTAGACCCTAGAGTCCGAGGTCGGCCTCGAAGGCGCCTTCCTCAAGGCGTGCCTTCAGCGTCTGCAGGAAGCGTCCTGCGTCGGCGCCGTCGACCAGGCGGTGATCGTACGTCAGGGAGAGGTACATCATCGAACGGATGGCCAGCGAGTCATCGCCGTTCTCGTCGGCGACCACTACGGCCCGCTTGACGATCGCGCCGGTGCCGAGGATGGCAACCTGCGGCTGGTTGATGATCGGGGTGTCGAACAGGGCACCCACCGAACCGATGTTGGTGATGCTGAAGGTGCCGCCGGAAAGCTCGTCCGGGCCGATCTTGCCGTTGCGGGTGCGGTCGGCGACGTCGGCGATCTTGCCGGCCAGGCCGGCCAGGTTCAGGTTGCCGGCGTCCGAGATGACCGGAACCAGCAGGCCCTTGTCGGTGTCCACCGCAATCGCCAGGTGCTCGGCGTTGTGGTAGGTGATCTCCTGCTTGTCCTCGTCGTAGGAGGCGTTGACCTTCGGGTGCTGCTTCAGGGCCTCGGCAACCGCCTTGGCGATGAAGGGCAGGAAGGTCAGCTTGGAGCCGTTCTGGGCCTGGAAGGAGTTCTTGGCCTTGGCGCGCAGCTTGGCAACCTTGGTCATGTCGACCTCGTGGACCTGGGTCAGCTGGGTGGAGATGTCCAGCGACTCGCGCATGCGGCGGGCAATGACCTGGCGGATGCGCGGGGCCTTCTGCACGGTGCCGCGCAGCGAGGACGCTGCGCCTGCGGATGCCGCGGCTTGCGGCGCAGATGCGGCGGGGGCTGCCGCGGGTGCGGAGGCGGCCGGTGCTGCCTTTGCCTCGGCAGCTGCCAGCACATCCTGCTTGCGGATGCGGCCGCCGACGCCGGTGCCGGTGAGGGCCGCGATGTCGACGCCCTGCTGGTTGGCCAGCTTGCGGACCAGGGGAGTGACGTAGCCGGACTCTGCCGGTGCGGCAGCTGCTGGAGCGGCGGGAGCTGCCGGAGCGGCGGGAGCTGACGGAGCAGCCGCTGCGGGAGCTTCCTGCTTGGGAGCCTCCGGTGCTGCTGCCGGTGCGGGGGCGGCCGGCGCTTCCTGCTTGGGAGCTTCCGGTGCTGCTTCCTGCTTGGGGGCCGCGGCGGGCCCGGGTGCGGCCGGTGCCGCTGCGCCGGAACCGATGACGGCCAGGACGGAGCCGACCTCGGCCGTCTCGTCCTCGTTGACGCGGATTTCCAGAAGGGTTCCGGCAACCGGGGACGGGATTTCGGTGTCGACCTTGTCGGTGGAAACCTCGAGCAGCGGCTCGTCGACCTCTACGGTGTCGCCGATGCTCTTCAGCCAGCGGGTCACAGTGCCTTCGGTGACGCTTTCACCCAGGGCAGGCAGCGTGACGTCGTGTCCTTCCCCCGCTGGAGCAGAATCCGGAGCGGCGGCAGGGGCCTCGGCGGCCGGAGCCTCCGCGGGAGCCTCTTCTGCGGCCGGCGCAGCTGCGGCGGGAGCCGGTGCCTCTTCGGCGGCTGCGGCCGGAGCCTCTGCGGGGGCGGCGTCGCCGGAGCCGATGCGGACCAGCGGGGCGCCAACTTCAGCGGTCTCGTCCTCGGCGACGAGGATTTCCTCGATCACGCCGGCGATCGGAGAGGGGATCTCGGTGTCTACTTTGTCGGTGGAGACTTCGAGCAGCGGCTCGTCCACCTCTACCCGGTCACCGACCTGCTTGAGCCAGCGGGTGACGGTTCCTTCGGTGACGCTCTCACCGAGGGCGGGCAAGTTAACGGATTCAGACATGTCGTCCCCGTTCTCCTTATTGATCTTTAGTGCGGATGATTGCTGCCTTGGTCGAGCTTAGTGCACCCGGCTTTTCGGGCCGGGTGCACCAAGCTCTGAGTTCATGCGGTGGTGCGGGCGGAGCTGCTAGCCGTGGAGGGGCTTGCCCGCCAGCGCCAGATGCGCCTCGCCCAGGGATTCGTTCTGGGTGGGGTGGGCGTGGACCAGCTGGGCCACGTCCTCCGGGTAGGCTTCCCAGTTCACGATCAGCTGTGCTTCACCGATCTGCTCGCCCATGCGGGCGCCGATCATGTGGACGCCGACCACGGGGCCGTCCTTCTGGCGGACCAGCTTGACCAGGCCGGACGTGCCCAGGATGGAGCTCTTGCCGTTGCCGGCCAGGTTGTATTCCTGGGTCTGGATCTGGTCCTCGCCGAACTTCTCCTTGGCGGCCTTCTCGCTGTAGCCGACAGTGGCGATCTCGGGTTCGGAGTAGGTGACCTTGGGGATGTTGACGTCCTCGACGATGACCGGCTTCAGGCCGGCGATCTCTTCGGCGACGAAGATGCCCTGCTGGTAGCCGCGGTGCGCCAGCTGCACGCCGGGGACGATGTCGCCGACGGCGAAGATGTTGCCGACGCCGGTGTGCAGGCGCTCGTTGGTGATGACGAAACCGCGGTCGATCGTGATCCCGGCCTCTTCGTAGCCGAGGTTTGCCGTGACGGGGCCACGGCCCACAGCTACGAGCAGGAGGTCGGCCTCGAAGGTCTTGCCGTCCACGAGGGTGACCTTGACGCCGTCGTCGTTCTGCTCGACGCCCTGGAAGAAGACACCGGTGGAGAACTTGATGCCGCGCTTCTTGAAGGCACGCTCGAAGGCCTTGACGATCGTGGCGTCCTCGTTCGGAACCAGCGACGGGAGGCCTTCGACGATCGTGACGTCGACGCCGAAGGACTTCCAGACCGAGGCGAACTCGACACCGATTACGCCGCCGCCCAGGATGATCGCGCTCTTGGGGATGTAATCCATGGTGAGGGCTTCGTCGGAGGTGATGACCTTGCCGCCGATTTCCAGGCCCGGCAGGGTGCGGGAGTAAGAGCCGGTCGCGAGGACAATGTTCTTGCCCTTGTACGCGGTGCCGTTCACGACGACGGTGTCGGTGCCCTGAAGCTTGCCTTCACCCTCAATGACGGTGATGCCCTTCTTGCCCTTGATCAGACCCTGCAGGCCCTTGAACTTGCCGGCAATGATGCCGTCCTTGTAAGCGTTGACAGCCGTGATGTCGATGCTGTCAAGGGTCACGTTGACGCCGTACTTGGCCGAGTCGCGGGCGTGGTCCGCCAGCTCTGCCGAGTGCAGCAGGGCCTTGGTGGGGATACAGCCGTTGTGCAGGCAGGTGCCGCCGAGCTTGCCCTTTTCGATGAGGCCGACGGTGAGGCCAAGCTGGACAGCACGCAGTGCGGTGGCGTAGCCGCCGCTGCCGCCGCCGAGTACCAGGATGTCGAATTCTTGCGCAGTTGCCTGATCGGCCACTAAAACGCTCCCTCGCGTGAACGATGACACGAGAGTACGCATCATCTGGTCTTGGAACCTGTCTGCTGTGATTGTGCCAGCCGGCCGGTTCCCTTTCATTTGTGACTACTACATTGGGGTCTGCTTCTGGGAAACAAGGTTTACCTTAGCGAACCACTAATACATGCTCCACCTTGCCATGGCGTTTGTGGAGCGCTTGTGTCCAGTGTCACGCGCCTTTGTGGCCGGGAAGGCATCGCCGCCCCGGCCACAAAGCCGCGATGCGCGCTAGACGGTCTTGGTGAGGATGTCCTCGACGTAGGCCACCAAGGTGCGGACGGTGCAGCCCGTGCCCTGTTTGTGGTTGTAGCCGTAGGGGCTGCCGTTATTAAACGACGGGCCGGCGATGTCGATGTGCGCCCACGGGATCTGTTCCCCGTCCTTGCCCTTGCCAACGAACTCGCGCAGGAAGACGGCCGCCGTCATCATGCCGCCGTGGCGTTCGCCAATGTTGGCGATGTCGGCGACCTGGGAGTCGAGGCTGGCCCGGAGTTCTTCCGGCAGCGGCATGGGCCAGACGAGCTCGCCGGCCCGGTCCGCGGCGGTCTTGATGGCGCCGGTAAGGGAGTCGGAACCCATCACACCGGCCGTGCGGTCGCCCAGGGCAATGAGCTGGGCGCCGGTGAGGGTTGCGACGTCGATGATGGCATCCGGGAATTCCTGGCTGGCGGCGACGATGCCATCGGCCATGACCAGGCGACCCTCGGCGTCGGTGTTGAGGACCTCGACGGTCTTGCCGCCGAACATCGTCAGAACGTCCGCCGGGCGCTGTGCAGCGCCGGAGGGCATGTTCTCGGCGATGCAGAGCCACGCGGTCGCCTTGACGGGCAGCCCGAGGCCCGCGAGGGCCAGGACGGTGTTGAGGACGACGGCGGCACCCGCCATGTCGGACTTCATGTCACCCATGCCCAGGGCCGGCTTGATGGAGATGCCGCCCGTGTCAAAAGTGATGCCCTTGCCCACGAGGGCGATCTTGGCCGTGGCCTTCGCCGGGGCGTATTCGACCTTTACGAGGCGCGGCTGCCGGGTGGAGCCCTTGCCGACGCCGAGAATGCCGCCGAAGCCCTCCTTCTCAAGACGCTTCTCGTCCCAGACGGTCACCTTCACCGGCAGGCCCTTGGACAGTTCCTTGGCGGCATCGGCGAAGGACTCGGGGTAGAGGTGGCTCGGCGGCTGGTTGACCAGCGTGCGGGTCGCGTTCACGGCCGTGCCGATCAGGGATGCCCGGTTCAGGACAGGCGCCAGCGCCTTGTCCGTGGCGAAGTCGGTGCGGATGATGACGTTCTTCACCGGATCCTTGAGCCCGTCCTTGGAGGACCGGAACTCCGTATAGGAGTAGGCGCCCATCGCGGCGCCCTCGGCGACCGCCGCGACCTCGGCCAGGCTGGTCGTGGGCAGGGCCAGGGTGACGGTGGCGACGCCGGCCAGCTGGCGGACGGCCGAGCCGGCGGCGCGGCGCAGTGCCTCCTCGGAGAGCGGCTGCGTGGCGGAAAGCTTGCCGACACCGGCGAGCAGCAGGATGGTCGCTCCCGCCTCGGGCAGGCCGGGCAGCCGGTGAGCCTGGTCCGCCGCGCCGGTGATGCCAAGAACGCTCAGTGATTCCGCCAGGGCCTCCGCGGCCTTGGCCGTCAGCGGATTGTCGAGCAGAACGGGGCCGTCAGGACCCTGTCCGACGCCGATGACGAGGGCATCGCTGGGGGACTTCTTCAAATCCCCTGCGACTGCACTAAGTTTGACTTCACTATTCTTGACCACGAGGACAGTCCTCAATTCTCTGTGATGGTTCTCGGTGATATTCGGCAGGAACTGCATGTTTGGCGTCCTGCCACGGATCCCGGGGCGCCGTCGGTCTGGGACGCAACCCGGTGTCTGCAAAACAAGCCCTAGGGCCATCACCGATCGTAGTCTCTCGACCGTGCGGAAATTCAATCGAATGAGAGCTGGAGCACACCCCGGGCAGGAATTAGCCCGGGCGCCGGGGCGTTGTATTGGTAGAGACGCTGCGGAGCGGTGAGTGCTCCATGGGACTGGCCGGCAGGATCCGCCTGACTGGCCGTTCTGCCAGGCACCGCCCGAATGGCGGATTGCGCCCCGCTTCTCCCACCGCCGCCCTCGTGAAAGGAACACGCCGTGATTGAACGGATTTCCGGCTCTTTGCTGGATCCCCAGTCGCTCTATATCCGTGATGACGCGCTGTTCTCCAGCACCGAACTGCGCGGACTCAACCTCGTCATGGGGTTCACCGGCTTCGCCGACGCGGGCCACGTGGTCCGGCAGATCACCGCTGAACTGCTGGACACGCTCGATACCGAGATGATCGCCGAGTTCGACGCCGACCAGCTGATCGACTACCGGTCCCGGCGCCCGCAGGTCAGCTTCGTCGAGGACCACCTGCAGGACTACCAGGCACCGAGCCTGGCGCTCTACCGGCTGGTCGACGGACTGGGCAGCCCGTTCCTGCTCCTCGCGGGGTTCGAGCCGGACCTGCAATGGGAGCGCTTCGCTCGCGCCGTCGTCGGCCTCGTCGAAGAGCTCGACGTCAACCTCGTCACCTGGATCCATTCGATCCCGATGCCCGTGCCCCACACCCGGCCGGTCGGTGTGACCGTGCACGGCAACCGGCCGGAGCTGATCGAGGGAATCTCGGTCTGGAAGCCCACGGTGGAGGTGCCGGCCGCGGTGGGCCACATCCTCGAGCTGCGGCTGACGGAGGCCGGCCGGAACATCGCCGGCTATGTGATCCATGTGCCGCACTACCTGGCCGAAGCCGAGTACCCCACGGCCGCCGTGGCCGGGCTCGAGTACCTGGGCGCGGCAACGTCGCTCATGCTGCCGACCGATCGTTTGCGCGAGGCGGGACGCGAGGTGGGCCGGCAGATAGCCGAGCAGATCGAGGCATCCGAGGAGGTCCAGCAGGTGGTCTCACGGCTGGAGACCCGGTACGACGAAAAGGCCGAGGGGACGGTCCGGAGGTCGCTGCTGGCTGATGAGAACGACCAGCTCCCCAATGCCGACGCCCTTGGTGCCGCCGTCGAGGCGTACCTGGCCCGTAAAGAACCCGGCGAATAAATACTATTTATCATGAACCGGGCATAATGGGGGAGTGACCTCTCCCCGCGCCTGGCTGATCTGGATCGTCGGGATCTTCGCCTATCTCGTGGCGGTCAGCCAACGGACCTCGTTCGGGGTGGTCGGCCTGGAGGCAACGGAACGCTTCCACGCCAGCGCCGCGGAGATCTCCTTCTTCACCGTGCTGCAGCTGCTGGTTTATGCGGCGCTGCAGATTCCCGTGGGCATTCTGGTGGACCGGTTCGGCTCCCGCGCGATGCTGGCGGGCGGTGGTGTCCTGATGGGACTCGGCCAGCTTCAGCTGGCGTTTGCCGACAACATACCCGGCGGAGTCCTGGGACGCGTCCTGGTGGGCGCCGGTGACGCCATGACGTTTATTTCCGTCATCCGGCTCATCCCGCTCTGGTTCGCCCCGGGGCGCGTCCCGCTCCTGACGCAGCTGACCGGCATGTCCGGCCAGCTCGGCCAGCTCTTCAGCGTGGTGCCGTTCGCCATGATCCTGCACTCCGCGGGGTGGACCCCGGCCTTCCTGACGCTCGCCGCGATGTCCGGCCTCGCCGTCGTGCTGGTCCTGATCCTGCTCCAGGACCTTCCGCCCGGGCACCCCCCACCGGCACAGTCCCAAGGGCTGCGCGCCACTGGCATCTCGCTGGCGCACGCCTGGCGGCAACCCGGGACCCGGCTGGGGCTGTGGAGCCACTTCACCGTCCAGTTCAGCGGCACGGTTTTTGCCATGACGTGGGGCTACCCCTTCCTGATTTCCGCCGAGGGACTGGACCGCGGCACGGTCTCGGCCCTCATGGCGCTGTACGTCGCCGGCGCCATCGCCGCCGGACCGCTGATGGGCAGATTCGTTGCCCGGCATCCGCTGCGGCGCTCCACTATGGTGCTGCTCATTTCCGGATGCACCGCTGCCGCCTGGGCGGCAGTTCTGCTGGTGCCGGGACGCGCGCCGCTCTGGCTCCTGGCTGCGCTGGTGGTGACCCTCGCCGTCGGCGGCCCCGGTTCCATGATCGGCTTCGATTTCGCCCGGACCTTCAACCCGGCCCACCGGCTCGGCACCGCCACCGGGATCGTCAACGTGGGTGGCTTCATCGCCGCGCTCGTGTCCATTTACCTGATCGGGCTGGTGCTCGACGTCCTGCATGCCACCGGGTTCTCGCAGGGGGAGCTCTACGGCCTGGATCCGTTCCGCGTGGCCCTGAGCGTGCAGTTCCTGCTGCTGGCCGGGGGAGCAGGAGCCATCGTGGTGACCCGGCGGAAGGTCCGGCGCCAAATGGCGGCCCAGGGAGTCATGGTTCCACCCCTGCTCAAGTCCCTGGCCGAGCAGCGCAGGCTGGTCGCGGAGCGCCGCCGCACGCCCTGAATATGTGGTGGGCCGGGCTGATCGGTCATCCGTATGGCTGAAGTTGTTCATTATCGGGGTTGAACTAACTCAGAACGAGCGTTGGAGATGTGGACGCCAGCTTAGGGTGAAGGCATGTTCAAACCGATCCAGTCTCTGAGGCTCCTCGCGGCACCGGCCACGTCCGTGCTGCTTCTGGGGACTCTCTTTATCCTGGAGGAGCGACATTTCGACCAGAACAGCGCCCTTCTGTTGGCGCTCCTGACCGGCGTCGCTGTGGCCGAGGTCCTGCCGGCCGCTGCCGTGGGGCTGGTTTTCGCCGCCTTGGCCCTGCAGAGCCTGAAGGTTTTCCCGTTGGTCTTTCTCTCGGGCGTGCTGAGCTACGCTGTCGTTCCGGTGGTCATCTTCGTCGCCGTCATCGGCTGGAAAGCCCGGAACCGGTGGGTCCTCCCCGTTGCTGCTGTCGTATTTGCCGGCATCATCACCGTCAACTGGTTCACCGACCAGACCTGGATCAACATCATCTTCGCCAGCCCGATCTACGGCAGGGGATTACTGCGAACCCTCACCTACGCCTTTCTGATCTTTGGAGCCTTCGCCGCCCTGAACCTCGCCGCCTGGGCCGTCGGTGTGGCAGTAAACAACGCCTCGAGGAGCCGAAGGGCGCAGCTCGCGGCGGAAACACGGCTGCGGGAGACCGCGACCGAACTCGCCATCGAACAAGAACGCAACAGAATCGCCGGGGAGCTCCACGACGTCCTGGCACATTCACTGACAGTCATCGTGGCCCAGGCCGACGGAATACGCTTCATCCACCGCACAGAACCGGAAACCGTGGAAGAAGCATCCAAGGTCATCGCCGAATCGGCGAGGACCGCCCTTGTCGAAACGCGCCGGCTCATCGAAGGCTTCTCCACGGAGCTCAGCAACCAACCGACTCACAAAATTGAAGACCTGGTGATTCTTGCCGACCGTCTGAGCTCCAGCGGCATGGCGGTCACGATCGAAACGACGGGCCAGCTATGGGACATGACCGCCGCCCAGCAGCTAACGGTCTACCGCCTGGCGCAGGAAAGCCTCACAAACGCCTTCAAGCACGGAGACCGGAGCCAGGGTACGCACCTGCACCTGGTGTGGACGGCAGGATCCCTTGAGCTCCGCATCAACTCCTCGCTGATCACCAGCCCGGCCGCGACGACAAAGGCCACCCCATCGGGCCGCGGGATAGCAGGAATGAAAGCCCGCGCCGCAGCCGCCGGCGGATGGGTGGAAACAGTCCGCGGCGAAGAGACCTTCGAAGTACTGGCCTTCCTCCCGTCGGCCGGACCTAGGCAGCAGGCAGCGGCCGCCTCCAACGGGCCCCGCCTGCGCTCATTGGAGGGAGCACAACCATGACGACCACACCGATCCGGATTGCCCTGGCCGATGACCAGCCGCTGTTCAGCGCCGGGCTCAAAATGATTCTGCGCAGCCAGGCGGACATGGACCTTGTCGGCGAAGCCGTCAACGGAGAGGCCGCCGTCGAACTCGTGCAGGAGACCTCCCCTGATGTGCTCCTCATGGACATCCGCATGCCTGTCATGGACGGCATCACGGCCACAAGGACGATCCTGGAAAAGTCCACTGGAACTGCCACCAAAATCATCGTGCTGACCACGATCCAGCATGACGAAGCCGTCGTCCGAGCCATCCAGGCCGGCGCCGCCGGTTTCCTGACCAAAGACACCACACCGGACTTCCTGCTGGCCGCCATCCGAACGGTTCACTCGGGGCACTCAGTCATCGCTCCGGCCATCACCAACGAACTGCTACGCGACTACACCACGCCCTCTTCCGGGAACGACGCCGCGCTGGCAGACCTGTCCGGAAGGGAGCGCGACGTGTTTCTCCTTACCGCCAAAGGGCTGGGAAACGCCGAAATCGCGGCCTCACTGGTACTCAGCGAAGCCACTGTGAAATCCCACGTCGGCAGCATCCTGGCGAAACTGAAGCTGAAGAACCGCATCCAGCTCGTCGCCTTCGCTTACGAAAACAACGTCCTCAACTAGCCCTCACAGCAGCACCGCCCCACCCTCCGACGCCGTCCCAATACGGGAAGGACAGCCACCGCTTTGCCCAAAACAACCGAAGGAGCCACCATGAAAAAGAAGATCTTCGGCGCTGCCGTGCTGATCGTAGGCACCGGCGCCGCCCTGGCCGCGGCCGCCATCCCGGCCGCGTCGGTCACCGCGTCCCCGGAGCCCGTCCCAGGGATCATCCGCCAGGCAGAGGCCTACGCCTCAACAGATCCGATAGCCGAAAAGGGCATGCAGGAGGCTGTCCGCCGCTGCATGGCCAAGGCCGGCTTCGACTACACACCGCCCGCCTCCGAGACGACTATGGACCTCAACGGAGCCATCGGATTCAAACGGCTCACGGTCGACGCCGCCAAAGCCAGCGGCTACGCCAGCACCCGACCGCAGGGACCTCACGAGCCGGCTCCCGGGTCCGCAGACGGCAAAATCTTCGCCAATCCAGCCTTCACCAAGGCACTCACCGGGCCCGGGGACACCGCGTCAATGACCACGGTGGACGGTATGGGAACGTCCTCCGGCGGATGCCGCGGCGAAGCCATGACACAGATCTACGGCAGCGCGGAAAACTACATGCTCGCCACCGGCATCGCCTCCAACTGGTTTTTCCCGGCCGCCCTGTCCGCCTCCGGCGACTCGGGCATTACCAAAGCAGTCGCTGACTGGGCGGCCTGCATGAAGGAAACCCCTTACGCCTCGTTTTCTAACCCGGGGCAGGCCGCCGATGCCGGTAAAACTGCGGGCGGCCAGGAAGAGTTCAGAATCGCCGTGACCGACGCCGTCTGCCGGGACAAGACCGGGTTCCACGCTGCCCTGGACAAAGTCCTGGACAAATACCTGACAACCCGCATGCAGGAACTCGCCCCGCAGATCGCGAAGGTCAAAGAGATTCGCCGCGCCGCGGACGCGAACGCGGCAACGGTGGAGGCCACTGCATCGAAATAGTGCGGTTTAGTGCGGTTTGGCGAAAGGCCGGCGTCCTGTCAGCATTCGGGGGGCGGGGGGAGGACACCGCCCGTTGGCGCTGGTTCCGCCATAGTGGTTCCGACTTCGTCGCGGTTATCCACATAGCGCAACCCGGTACTGTCGCCGGGGACGCAGCCGCCGCGAAGCTGGACTTATGACAGCTCCCGATCACCTGAGAATTACCGGCCCCGAAGACATTCTGGGCTTCATCCCGCACTCCCTCGGTTACTGGCCGGAAGACAGCCTCGTGGCCATGACCTTGCAGGGCAAACGCCTCGGAGCCACCTTGCGGGTCGACCTCCCCGTGCCCGGAGGCGGCTCAGGCCGGAGGGACATGCTGGCCGGTTTTGCCCGGAATGTCGTGGCCTATCTGCAGGCGGACGACGCGGCTGACGGTTCGCTGCTGGCCTTCTTCACTGACGCTGAGGCCGGCGCCGACACGCAGACGGACAGCGCCGGCGACGGCCATGCGTGGGCGGACTTGCTCAAAGAACTCGAGCTTGCCCTTGAGGCAGCCGGATTGCCCGTGAGGGACGCCTGGATTATCGGTACTGAGTTCTGGCGCAACGCAGACTGCAGCGATCCGGAATGCTGTGGGATGCCCGGCCGTCCGGTCGAACAGATCAGGAACAGCAGGCTCAACGCCGAGATGGTCTACCGCGGCAGCAGCGTCGGCGCGGTCCCCGGCGCCCAGGGGACCACCCCGGCGCCGCTGCCGGTGGACCCCGCGGTGAGCCTTGCCGAGTGCGGCTGGGCGGAGCAATTCTCTCCTCGACGGCGGGACCGGGCCCAATTCGACCAGGTCCTCGACGTCTGGATGATGGCCATGCAGGCCGCCATTGGCCAGGAGCACCTTCCTTTCCCCACCGCGGGTGACGTGGCTAGGGGTGCCGTCCCCGACCCCGGAACCACCGACGCCGGGACCGACGCCGGAACCACCGGCTCCGGGACCGATGCCGGAACCACCGGCTCCGGGACGCCCGATCCCTGGACCATTGGCCGGCCGCTTCAGCTCTCACCGGAACTCGCCGGCTACCTGCGGGCCAGCCTGTGCATTCCGTCGTGGCGGGACGCGGTCCTGGTGATGGCGGCCGCCGGACGGTCCGCGGCCGAACGCGGCGCCGAGGACTTCGGTATCTTCGACCCGGACCCCGGGTCCGCCGCTTTCCCCGATAACACGCCCGCCTCATGGCTCGGACCGACGCCCAGCCCCCTGCCGGGTCCAATGTCCGGCCGCACTTCCCGCACCAAGTCCGCTCCGCGGACGCCTCTGCCGGTGGCACCCGGCAGCGGCGGGTCCGCCGCCGGCGCCGTGCCTGCTGCCGGGGCTGTTCCCGGTTACGGGGAAGTCCTGCTCGGACTGGCGCCGTCGGTCCCGGACTGGACCCTGATGGGCGGGCTCGAGCGGGTCCTGGAACGGCTCGGCCGTCTTGGTGACGGGGAGGCAACGGCAGCCGCCGTGACGGCGCTGGGCTGGATCGAATGGTGCCGTGGCCGCGGCTCCTACGCCGACGCGCTCTACCGGCAGGCCCTGCAGGGCCACCCGGGGTACAGGCTCGCGGAACTGCTGGCGGAGCTTGGCCGGCGCGGCACCCTTTGCGGCTGGGCTGCCAGGCGGGAGGCGGCCTGGCAGAAGTTTGCCCCGGACGCGGCATGAGGTCCTGACGCGGCGGGCGAAGCCGCCGCGATATCGCCGACCCGGCGTCGCGAAAGGCACCCGGCCTGAAAACCGTGAGACAATGGTTGCCGAGACCCGGTTGGGTCCGTGTATCAAGTGCCCTAAATGTTCCTTGGAAACAGGGAACATTAAGGCCGCGCCAGCAGTTCTACTAAGTGGCTCTGCTGGTCGTGGTTGCACCTGATGTTGAACACGGACTTGACAGGGTCATAGTGGTGTTGCCCGTATGGTGATTCCGCAGACCGCAGCTAGAAAGGTTTTCAGTGACCCCGTCTTCCGCGAAGAAGGAACCCGCCGACCAGGCCGAATTGTCCCCTGAGGAGAAGAAGGCGGCGACCAACGCCAAGCGCGCCGCCACGCGCGCAGCCAACAAGGCTGTCAAGGACGCCGCTTCCGCAGAGGGTGGCGACACCGTAACCGGAGTCGCCAAGCCTGAGCCCAAGAAGCGCGGGCCCAAGCCCGGCGCGAAAGCCGCGGCAGAAGCCGCCGGCAACTCTGCCAGTACGTCTGACGATGACGTCGACGCCGAAGAGGATCTCGACGACATCACGCCCGACGCCGCCGAGCTCGGCGACGAAGTAGAAGGCGAGGAAGTCGCCGGCAAGGCCGCGGCCACCACCGGCTCCGGCTTCGTCTACTCCGACGCCGACGACGACGACGCTCCGGTGCAGCAGGTTATGTCTGCCGGCGCCACCGCCGACCCCGTCAAGGACTACCTGAAGCAGATCGGCAAGGTCGCCCTGCTGAATGCCGAACAGGAAGTAGACCTGGCCCTGCGGATCGAGGCCGGTCTCTTCGCTGAAGAAAAGATCGCCGCCGACGACGGCACCATGGACCCGAAACTCAAGCGCGAGCTCGAATTCGTCATCCACGACGGCAAGCGCGCCAAGAACCACCTGCTGGAGGCCAACCTCCGCCTCGTCGTCTCGCTGGCCAAGCGCTACACCGGGCGCGGCATGCTGTTCCTGGACCTGATCCAGGAAGGCAACCTGGGCCTGATCCGTGCGGTGGAGAAATTCGACTACACCAAGGGCTTCAAGTTCTCCACCTACGCCACCTGGTGGATCCGCCAGGCGATCACCCGCGCCATGGCTGACCAGGCCCGCACCATCCGCATCCCGGTGCACATGGTGGAAGTCATCAACAAGCTGGCCCGAGTCCAGCGCCAGATGCTGCAGGACCTCGGCCGCGAACCCACCCCGGAGGAGCTGGCCCTCGAACTCGACATGACCCCGGAAAAGGTCGTGGAGGTCCAGAAGTACGGCCGCGAGCCCATCTCGCTGCACACCCCGCTTGGCGAGGACGGCGACTCCGAATTCGGCGACCTCATCGAGGACTCCGAAGCCGTGGTTCCCGCGGATGCCGTGAGCTTCACCCTGCTGCAGGAACAGCTGCACTCGGTGCTGGATACGCTCTCCGAGCGCGAAGCCGGCGTGGTAGCGATGCGCTTCGGCCTTACCGACGGCCAGCCGAAGACTTTAGACGAAATCGGCAAGGTCTACGGTGTGACACGTGAGCGCATCCGCCAGATCGAATCCAAGACCATGTCCAAGCTGCGGCACCCGTCGCGCTCACAGGTCCTGCGCGACTACCTGGACTAAGCGCCACTGGTCGCAGACCGGGTAAAGGTTCTCAGCAATGCGGGGTCTCTTCCCGCCCATCCTCACCGGAGGAACGGGCAGGAAGGGACCCCGCATTGCTTTTTGCCGCCGCAGCCGGGTGCACGGCACTTAACCGAACCGGCACCTGACGAAACAGCACTTAACGAATCAGGGCCCCTCCGGTATGGAGGGGCCCTGATGCAGTGGTCTCAGGTCGCCCGGAACCCTGTAGGGCGACGGGCTGAAGCCGGTGCGGTCTAGTCGACCGGAACCGGGGCCTTCTGGTGAAGGCGGTCAGTCTCATCATGCCAGTCTGAACTGAGCGGCTTGAGTGTCGGTTCTACGGCGCGTGCGTGGTGGCCGCAGAAAAGAAGCTCACCGCCGGAGGCACCGAGAACAACTCGGACATATGCCTGTGCTCCGCAACGATCGCACCGGTCTGCGGCGGTCAGTGTGCGGTCCGCAACTGCTGTTGTCATGTTCGGCCTCCTTAGTAGATCGGTATACCTATATAACCAGCATTCGTGGCCAAACCATGGCACGGATGGCCTACTTTCGCTGTCCGCGTATCACGTCTCAGTAACGGCGGGTGGCCGGAGAGCCCCCGCGGGGAGTGGCAGACCGTCGATCACCCGGAGTCCGACTAACCTAGGAAGTGCGTCAAATTCTGTGACTGCCGCCTGCGCACGCTGCGGTGGCTGTCCCGATCCTTTAAGGAGTTCACGACCCGTGGCACCCAGTTCTGATTACACCGCCCGGCACCTCTCCGTGCTGGAGGGCCTCGAGGCCGTCCGTAAGCGCCCGGGCATGTACATCGGCTCCACGGACTCCCGCGGCCTCATGCACTGCCTCTGGGAAATCATCGACAACTCCGTCGACGAGGCCCTCGCCGGCTTCGGCCACGACATCAAGATCATCCTCCACGCGGACAACTCAGTCGAGATCCACGACGACGGCCGCGGCATCCCCGTGGACGTCGAACCGAAAACCGGGCTGACCGGCGTCGAAGTCGTCTTCACCAAACTGCACGCCGGCGGAAAGTTCGGCGGCGGCTCCTACACCGCTTCCGGCGGCTTGCATGGCGTGGGCGCCTCGGTGGTCAACGCGCTCTCGGCCCGCCTCGACGTCGAAGTGGACCGAGGCGGCAAGACGTACAAGATGTCCTTCCGCCGGGGGGAACCGGGCCGGTTCAAGGATCCGGGCACCAAGCCGGACCCCGCGACCCTGTTCGAACCCTTCATCGACGGCTCTGTGCTCGATGTCGTGGGCAAGGCCAAGCGCGGCGTGACCGGAACCCGGATCCGCTACTGGGCGGACCGGCAGATATTCACGCCCGACGCCAAATTCTCCTACGATGACCTCGCCGCGCGTGCCCGCCAGACCTCGTTCCTGGTCCCCGGACTGAAGCTCACGGTCCGGGATGAACGCAGGATTGCCGGCACGCCCGGAGAATCGGGCCCGCATGAAGAGGTCTTCCACCACGACGGCGGCATCTCCGAATTTGTCGACTTCCTCGCCGCCGACCCCGCCGTCACGGATATCTGGCGCCTCCACGGTGCCGGGAAATTCAAGGAAACCGTCCCCGTCCTCGACGAAAAGGGCCACAGCCAGCTTGCGGAGGTCGAACGCGACTGTGAGGTCGACGTCGCGCTGCGCTGGGGGATCGGCTACGACAGTACGGTCCGGACCTTCGTCAACATCATTTCCACGCCCAAGGGCGGCACCCACCAGTCCGGCTTCGAGCAGGCCCTGCTCAAGACCTTCCGCAAGGCCGTGGAGACCAATGCCCGCAAGCTCAAGGCCGGCAACGACAAGATCGAAAAGGACGACATCTTCGCCGGCCTGACCGCGGTCCTGACCGTCCGGCTGGCCGAACCGCAGTTCGAGGGCCAGACCAAGGAAATCCTGGGCACCTCCGCCGTCCGGGCCATTGTGGCCAAGGTGGTGGAACAGGAGATCACCGCGAAGCTGACCTCCGCCAACCGCAACGACAAGGCCCAGTCCGCGCTGCTGCTGGAAAAGATCGTCAGCGAGATGAAGTCCCGCATCTCGGCGCGCGTCCACAAGGAAACCCAGCGCCGCAAGAATGCGCTGGAAACCTCCTCCATGCCCACCAAGCTGGCCGACTGCCGTACCGACGACGTCGGACGCTCCGAACTGTTCATCGTCGAAGGTGACTCCGCGCTCGGCACCGCCAAGCTGGCGCGGTCCTCCGACTTCCAGGCGCTCCTGCCGATCCGCGGCAAAATCCTCAACGTCCAGAAAGCCTCGGTGGGGGACATGCTCTCCAACGCCGAGTGCGCTGCCCTGATCCAGGTGGTGGGGGCCGGTTCCGGCCGCACGTTCGACATCAGCGCCGCCCGGTACGGCAAAGTGATCCTGATGACCGACGCCGACGTCGACGGCGCCCACATCCGGACCCTGCTCCTGACGCTCTTCTTCCGCTACATGCGTCCGATGATCGACGAGGGGCGCGTCTTCGCCGCCGTCCCGCCGCTGCACCGGGTGGAGGTCGTCAACGCCGGCCAGAAGGCCAACGAGATGATCTACACCTACTCCGAGGCTGAGCTCCATGTCCTGCTGGCGCGGCTCGCCAAGGAGGGCAAGCGCTACAAGGAGCCCATCCAGCGGTACAAGGGGCTGGGCGAAATGGATGCCGAGCAGCTGGCCGAAACCACCATGGACCCGCGGCACCGGACGCTCCGCAAGGTCGGGATCGAGAACGCCAAACAGGCCGAAGAGACTTTCGACCTCCTCATGGGCTCGGACGTGGCGCCGCGCAAGGACTTCATCATTGCAGGCGCCGCCAATCTGGACCGGGAGCGCATCGACGCCTGACGTTCCGTCGGCGGGGACGGGCTGGCCGGAAGAACGGCCTTAGCCGAGCAGGCCGGGGACCAGCAGCAGGGCCGTCGGCACGGCCAGGAGCAGCACGCAGCAGGCCAGGACAGCGGCGCGCAGCGGTTCCGACAACGGCGGCTGCGGCGAGAGCAGGCGGCTGACGCGTGACGCCGTCGTGCCCGCCGAGCCGCTGCCTCCGGTGGCGCCGGGCTGGCTGGGGTCGCCGTCGGCCACGCCGGGCTCGCCGAACGCCAGGCGCACCGCGGGGGTGGCCGGGGACCCGCTGGCCACAATGGCAATCGCCCTGATCAGGGTCGCCTTGCTCTCCGTCTTGAGCGCGACGTCGTCGGCCAGCATCTCGATCAGGGAGTTGACCGACTCCTGCGCCAGCCGGGTGGTGGGCAGCCACGGCAGCGCCTGGCGCCACGCGGCGAAGGCCCACAGCAGGAGGTGGTGGCGCTGGCTCAGGTGGGCGTTCTCGTGAATTAGCACGGCACGCAACTCATCGGGCTCCAGGGCGGCCATGAGGCCGTCGGAGAGAACCGTCACGGACCGTGCGCCGCCGGGCAGGCAGTACGCCACCGGCGAGTCCACGTTCAGGACCATCGTCCCCGGGCCGTCGGAGGACGGAGACGCCAGGAGGTCCAGCAGCTCGCGGTGGCGGCGGCGCTGGCGCTGGATCTTGTAGTAGGTCAGCAGCAGGGTAAATACCAGGTGCGCCGTCAGCAGGGCCGCGGCCGAGAGCGCAAAGATGTGCCAGAAGCCCAGTTCCGTGGTGGGGGCATTGTGGAAGACCATGCCAGCCAGCGCCCGCAGGCCGGAGAGCAGGTTGTCCCCGACCGGCTCGAGCCCGTAAACCAGCATGGCGCCGATCATGGACAGGCCACCGGCCAGCGCGATCGCCTGCCACAACAGCATCGCCGTGAAGGGGGAGCGGGCCGGCCACTGGGCACGGGAGAGGAGGACAGGCACCGGCCACGCCAATGCTATCGCCAGGACCGCCAGAAAATATGAGGTCCAGAACATCGGGCGCTAGCTGCGGCCCAAAAGCTTGCGCAGGGTTTCTGCCTCGTTATCCGTGACGGAACCAATGAACCGGGCCAGGACGGCTTCGCGGTCCGGAGCGGAGCCGAGGACCTCGTGCATGAGTTCCGCGGTGTGGTCCGCACGGCTCGAGACGGCCTGGTAGCGGTGCGGGCGGGTGCCGCGTTCGCGTTCCACCAGACCCTTCCGCTCAAGGCGCGAGAGTACGGTCAGCACCGTGGTGACCGCGAGGTCTTTGCCCACGTGTCCGGCGCTCCCGTCCTGGGGCTGGGTGCTTTGTGCGAGGAGGTCCCGCAGAGTGTTGGCTGTCGCAGCTTCTTGGCCTGCCCAGAGCAGGTCCATCACTGCCCGTTCCAGTTCACCGAGACTTGCCATTGCGTACATCCTTCTATGCCTGCCGCGCCGGCGTCATGCTGGGAAACTGCTGGTGCCTGCCGGGGCGGTGTGTGTGAATACTTCGTTTACAAATTTACCGCGTTTTGCGCATTCTTTCTACATGAAGTAGAACACGGCCGCCCGGCGTGTCGCGCCGCCGACCCGGGGTGGCGGGAGAGGGCCTTTGTTCCATTGCAGGCCGTGACGTGCCGTGGGAGTCTGGGTTACGGGGAAGCGACGATGTGTTCTACACTCTGTAGAAGAATTACTTCTACGCCACGTAGAAGTTGCTCGGACCTAGCCAAAAGTAGGGACTGCCTTGGACGCCTTGGAAATCGCACGCTGGCAATTCGGAATCACCACGGTCTACCACTTCATGATGGTGCCGCTCACGATCGGCCTCGGGCTGGTGGTGGCTGTGATCCAGACGCTCTGGTACCGCACCGGCAAGCCGGAATATCTGCGCATGACCAAGTTCTGGGGCAAGCTCTTCCTGATCAACTTCATCATGGGCGTGGCCACCGGCATCGTGCAGGAGTTCCAGTTCGGCATGGCCTGGAGCGAGTACAGCCGCTTTGTCGGTGACGTCTTTGGCGCCCCGCTGGCCCTGGAAGCGCTGTTGGCGTTCTTCGTCGAGTCAACCTTCCTGGGCCTGTGGATCTTCGGCTGGAAACAGCTCAAGCCCGCCGTCCACCTGGCCTGCCTCTGGATCGCCGTCATTGGTTCCGTCTTCTCGGCCTACTTCATCATCGTGGCCAACAGCTGGATGCAACACCCCGTCGGCGTCGAAATGGTCAACGGCCGGCCCGTCATGACCGACGCGTGGGCCGTCTTCACCAACAACACGGCCCTGGTCGCCGTGCCCCACACGCTCTTCGGCGCCCTCGCCGTCGCCGGCGGGTTCCTGCTCGGCATTGCCTGGTACCACCTGTGGCGCCGCCGCCACGACGGCATCGACACCATCGGGGCCGACGGCAAGGTGATCCCCGGCGAAGCCGCCGGCATCCTCGGCCGGGACCGCAGTGACCACACCGTCTGGATCCGCTCGCTGAGGATCGGCGCCGTCGTCGCCATGATTTCCTTCGCGGGCACCGCCGTCACCGGAGATCTGCAGGGCAAGCTCATGTTCGAGCAGCAGCCCATGAAGATGGCCGCCGCCGAGGCGGCCTGCCATGATGGCACCGGCTTCTCGGTCCTCAGCGTCGGCAACCTCGGCGCCAAGAACTGCGATGACATCGTGGCCGTGATCGAGGTCCCCGGCATCCTGTCCTTCCTGGCCAAGGGCGACTTCACCACGGAGGTCAAGGGCGTCAACAGCCTGCTGGGCGAGTACCAGGCCAAGTACGGCACCACCCTGCCGGACAACCCCATCTACGGGGACCGCGCCGGACAGCAAATCCAGTACGTGCCCGTCATGGAAGTCACCTACTGGGGCTTCCGGATGATGATCGGCTTCGGCGGCGTGGCCGCCCTCGCCGCCCTCCTAGCACTGTGGGCCACCCGCAAGGGAACCGTGCCGGCCTCCCGCGGCCTCATGCGCCTGGCGGTGTTCGGGATCCTCGCACCGTTTGGTGCCAACGCGGCGGGCTGGATCTTTACCGAGATGGGCCGACAGCCGTTCGTCGTCGCCCCCAACCCGGACCCCAGCGGCATCGACCAGGTCTTCATGTTCACCGCCGCGGCCGTCTCACCGGGAGTTTCGGCCGGAGAGATCCTGACCTCCCTCGTGGTCCTGACCTCCATCTATGCTGTGCTGCTGGTGGTGGAGGTCAAGCTCCTGGTCAAGTACATCCGCGGCGGCGTGGCCTCTGCCATGCCGGAACTTGCCCACGCTGCCGTTGACGAAAACGAGGACACCACCCCCCGGGGCGGTCCCGGCAAACCCGACGACGACGTCCTGGCGTTCGCCTACTAGGCGCCCGCCCGGCAACCCACCACCCAGCAACCCACACGAAAAATACGCAGAGGATTCTCAGCATGGAACTGCTACCCACCATCTGGTTCGTTGCCATCGCGGTGCTGTGGACGGGCTATCTCTTCCTCGAGGGCTTCGACCTCGGCGTCGGCATGCTGATGAAGGGATTCGCCCGGAACAACACGGAACGCCGCGTCCTGATCAACACGATCGGCCCGGTCTGGGACGGCAACGAAGTCTGGCTCCTGACCGCCGGCGGCGCCACCTTCGCGGCGTTCCCGCTCTGGTACGCCTCGCTGTTCTCCGCCCTGTACCTGCCACTCCTGCTGGTCCTCGTGGCGCTCATTTTCCGGGCGGTCGCCTTCGAATACCGCGGCAAGGTGGACAACCCCCGGTGGCGCGCCCGCTGGGACTGGGCCATCTCGGCAGGGTCGTTCGTCGCGGCCTTCGGCGTCGGCGCCGCACTGGCCCTGACCACCACGGGACTGCCGCTGAACGCCAACGGCGACCGAGAGGGCGGCCCGTTTGCCTGGTTCAGCGGCTACGCCGTGCTCGGCGGGCTCGCCGTCGTCGGATTTTCCCTCCTGCACGGGCTCGGGTTCCTGGCCCTGAAGACCGACGGCGAGGTACGCCACCGGGCGCGGGCCTGGTTCGTCCGGCTGCTGCCTGTGCTGCTGCTGCCCATGGCCGGCTGGGCGGTGAGCCTCCAGCTCCTCAGCGGCGAGGCGTGGACCATCGCCGCCGTGGTCGGCGCCGTCGCCGCCGCAGTCCTGGCGTGGAATTTCGCCCGCAAGGGTGCCGAAGGCCGTGCCTTCATGTCGCTGGGTGCATTCCTCCTGCTCGGCAGCGCCTCCATCTTCGGTGCCGCCTTCCCCGTGGTCCTTCCGTCCACGCTGGATCCCGCGTTCAATCTCACCGTCTCCAACGCCTCGTCCTCCGACTACACCCTGGGCCTGATGAGCATCGTGGCCTGCATCGGGCTGCCGCTGGTCCTGGCGTACCAGGCCTGGACGTACTGGGTGTTCCGGCGCCGGGTGAGCGCAGCGCATATCCCGGAGGCGCACAGCTTCCTTCCCGCGATCGCCGCCAAAGCGCTGGCACCGAAGGACTAACTTCCCAGATGAGACCGTTCCCCGCCGGCCCCTCGACCCGTTCCGCCCTCTACCTGCTGGGACTGCTTGCCGCCCTGAAAGCGCTCTCGCTCGTGCTCATGGCGCAGGCTGTGGCATCGATGCTCGCCGGGCTCGCCGCTCATGACCCCGCCTGGGCAGACCAGCTGGTTCTGGGCGCCGCGGGGGCGGTGCTGCGCTCACTGACGGTATGGGGCCAGTCCGTGGCCTCACGCCGGGCGGCGCTCGGAGTGAAGGAGGAGCTGCGCTCGCAACTGCTGGAGCAGGCGCTCAGGAACGGCACGCGGTCTGCCGGGCCCGCCGACGGCGGCCTCGCCGTGCTCGCCACCCGGGGGCTGGACGCCCTGGATAGCTACTACACCCAGTTCCTGCCCGCGCTGGTGAACTGCGCGGCCATTCCGCTGCTGCTGGGCGCCCGCATCCTGTTCGCCGACTGGGTCAGCGCCGTGGTGATCGTGCTGACGGTGCCGCTGGTGCCGCTGTTCATGATCCTGATCGGGCGGTACACCGAGGAACGTGTCAGGGACGCCCAGTCCGCGCTGGCACGGCTCTCCGGGCACATGCTCGAGCTCGCCAAAGGCCTGCCCGTCCTCGTGGGCCTGGGCCGGGCCTCCGCCCAGCGCCAGGCGCTGGAGGACATGTCCGAGGAATATCGTTCCCGGACCATGGGGACTTTGCGCACGGCCTTCCTCTCCGCCCTGGCCCTGGAGCTCATCTCGACGATTTCCGTGGCGGTCGTCGCCGTGTTCATCGGCGTCCGCCTGGTCAACGGCGACATGGCGCTTGAGGCAGGGCTGCTTGCGCTCATCCTCGCTCCCGACTGCTACCTTCCGCTCCGGGAGCTCGGCACCGCACACCACGCCAGCGACGACGGCCGGGCAGCGCTCGCCGAAACCACAGCGGTCCTCGCGGACCCCGGAGCCGCACCCCTGGATCCGACGCCGGCCTCCGTTCCTGCTGCCGGCCCGCCCGCCGTCACCGTGGACGGACTGACCGTCCGCTTCGGCGGACGCACGGACGCCGCCGTCGGACCGTTGAGCTTCACCGCCGCCGCCGGCCAGATCACGGCACTCGACGGTGCCAGCGGCGCCGGCAAGAGCACCGTGCTCGGAGTCCTCGCCGGGACCATCGGGACGGACGCGGGGACCGCCGTGTCCGGACGCCTCGGAGGATTCACGACGGCGGATCTCGCCTGGGTGCCACAGCATCCCGTCATGTTGGCTTCCACGGTGCTGGACGAGATCCGCCTGTATCTGGGCGTTCCCGACGATGAAGCCGACGCCGCCGCGGCCGGCACCGAGGCGGGCGCGGAAGCCGATGCGGCAGCGCAGCGGTGCCTGGCAGCCGTGGGCGCGGGGCACCTGGCGGCCAAGCACCCGGCCGAGCTGAGCCCGGGGGAGCTGAGGCGGGTTGCTCTGGCCCGCGGGCTGGCGAGGATCGAGGCCGGCGCCCGCGTACTGCTCCTGGATGAACCCACCGCCCATCTGGACCGGGGATCGGCCACACTGGTCAATCGGGCCCTCGCCGGGCTCCGGGGAAAGGTCACCGTGCTGCTCGTTGCGCACGACCGGCACACCCGGGACCTTGCCGATACTCTCGTCGCGGTTACGCCGGGAGCCGGCGGCCACCACGGCGGTGAACTTCCGGCCCTCGTCCCGCCACTGCCGGCATCCGCCGGGGGAGAGCCGGGCGTGCAGGCGGCGGCCACCCGGGCGCCCTTCCTCGTGGACGCCGCGGCGCCGGGCCAAAGCCAGACCCCGGACCCAACCCCGACCCCGGATCCGGCCCCGGGCCGCCCCGAAACCGGCCCCGCTCCTGCCGCGGCCGCCGGTTCGGTCAGCTCAATCGGCTCCGGCCCGTCCGGCCCGTCCGGTTCGGTCCCTGCCCAGCTGCGTCGCCTGCTGGCCCCGGTCAAGGGCCGGTTCGCCGCCGCCGGAGCCGTAGGCACGTTGGCGGCCCTGTTCGCCGTCGCCCTCGCGGGGCTGTCCGGCTGGCTCATCATCCGGGCCAGTGAACAGCCGCCCATCCTGTACCTGCTCACCGCGATCGTCGGCGTGAGGTTTTTCGGCGTCGGCCGGGCGTGCCTGCGGTACTCCGAGCGGTTGCTGCTGCACGATGCCGTGTTCGCCGCCTTGACCCGGCTCCGGGGCCGGCTCTGGGAGTCGCTGAGCCGCCGGGCGCTGTCCCTGCGCCGGCTCCTGCAGGGCGGCAACGTACTCGGCACGGTGGTGGACGACGTCGACACGGTCCGCGAGCTTTTGCCCCGCGTCGTGCTGCCGCCCGTGACCGCCGTCGCTGTCGCCGCGGCCGCAGTGGCCGGGATCGGGCTGCTGCTTCCCGCTGCGCTGCCTGCCGTGGCCGCGGCAGCGCTGCTGAGCATCGTCGTTGCCCCCGCCCTGGCGTTGGCCGCCGACCGCATGTCTGCCGGCACCGAACAAAACCTCCGTTCCGGCGTGCTCCGTCACGTTGCCGCAGCCCTGGACGCCCGCGCGGAACTGCACGCGAACGGCGTCAGCGCCCCCGTGCTCAATGCGATTGGCCGGGCGGACCGGGCCGCGACGGCAGCCTCACAACGGTCGGCATGGGCGGAAGGTCTCGGCCAGTCCCTGACCGTCCTGGCCTGTGCCGGGGCCGCCCTGGCCAGCGCCGTGCTGGCCGCCCCGCTCGCCCTGAGCGGCGCGGTCGAACCGGAGACTGTTGCCGTCGTCGTCCTCGTGCAGCTGGCCCTGGTGGACCCTTACGCGGCCATCACCACGGCCGTGCGGCAGTATCCCGCGCTGCGCGCCGTGATGCGGCGGATCGGCGCGGCAGGAGTCCTGGAGGCGGGGGCGGTCAGTGACGCGGACGGCGGCGCCGCAACGGGTGGACTGGTGCCCGTGGCTTCGCGGCCCGGCGGCCGGCCAGGGATTGAACTCGTGGACCTCGCTGCCGCGTGGCCTGGCGGCGGAAATGTCTTCAGCGGACTCACGGCCGAGGCCGGCCCCGGGCGCTGGCTGGCCGTCACCGGCGCCTCCGGCTCCGGCAAATCGACCCTGCTGGCCACGGTCCTGGGGTTCCTGCCGGCGGCCGGCGGCCACCTGTACCTGAGCGGACGCGCCGCCTGGTGCCCGCAGGAGGCACACCTGTTCGATTCGACCATCCGCGGCAACCTTCTCCTGGCGCGGCCGGAGCCAGCTCCCGCCAGGACGGACAGTGCGCAGCGTGGACCCGGCGGCGCCGTGGTGGCCAACGGGGACGAGCAGATGCGGGCTTCCCTCGACGCCGTCGGACTCGGCCCGATGCTGGCCCGGCTTGAGGCCGGCCTGGACACCCGGATCGGCCCGGGCGGGGCCTTCCTCAGCGGCGGAGAGCGTACGCGCCTGGCCGTTGCGCGCACGCTCATGACCGGGGCCGACGTCATCCTGCTCGATGAACCGACGGCGCACCTCGATGCGGAGTCAGGCAGGCTCATGCTCGCCGAATTGCGCGACGGGCTGCGCGACCGGACCGTTGTCCTGGTCACCCACAACCCGGACGATATCGACGCCGCGGACACCAGGCTGGACCTGGACGCCGCAGCCGCGGCTGCCGCCGTGGGCGCCGCGGGCGAGGGTCCAGCGGCGGCAGCCGTGCTGGCGCGCGGGTAACCCGCCTATTAGCCTGTTGCCATGAACCGCAACGGCGAGCTCCACCCCCGGCCCGCACTCGATCCCCGGCTGTCCTGGCGGCCGGCGGAGCGCCGCTACCTCGACGCGTGGGCCGGGCTGATTGCCCGCACGGCCGCCGTCGAGCAACCCGTCTGGTTCGAACGCCAGGCGGATCTGGAACAGATCCTGGAGTCGAAAAATAACCCGGCAACGGCAAACACCATCATCGGCTTCGATCCGGAGGGCGTTGCCCGGGCTTACGGCCGGATCACCAAGAACCGCGACGGTGACAAGGCGAACGGCTCCGGCTGCGTTGACCCCGAGTGGCAGGGGAGCGGGATCGGCACCTCGGTGCTGGGCTGGATGGAACAGCGGACCAGGGACCGCTTTGCCGAGGACGGGGGGACCGGGGACGTCCCGCGCCCGAGACTGCGGCTCCATACCGAACAGCAGCACCAGCACCAGGCCGCCTTGTTTGCCGGTTCCGGCTACGGCGTTGTCCGCTATTACAACGAGATGCACCGGCCACTGAACCAGGCTGTGCCTGAATCCTCCCTGGACCCCGGACTGGAGCTCGTCACTTTTGGGCCGGAGTTGCATGAACCGGTGCGGCTGGCGCACAACGCGGCATTCCGGGACCACTGGGGCAGCGAGCCCCGCGACCAGGAGGGTTGGGGCTTTGTGGTGAATGATCCGCAGGCCCGGCCGGACCTGAGCGGCGTCGTGCTGGACCGTTCTAGCGGCACGGTGGCCGGGTACCAGTTGGCCACCCACGACGTCGGGGCCGCCCTGACCCGCGGCTTCCGCGAAGGCTACACGGAGCTCCTCGGCGTCCGGCGGGAGTACCGTGGCCGGGGCATCGCGCAGGTGCTCTTGGCCGATGCCATGCGCCGCTTCGCGGCCGCGGGCATGGACGTGGCCTCGCTGGATGTCGACTCGGAAAACCCGACCGGGGCCCTCGCGCTCTACATCAAGATGGGCTATGTGGCCGTCAACCGGAGCATGGCGTGGGACAAGGAGCTTCAGCCGGCAGCGCCGTAGGGGCCGCCTCGGGGAACCGCAGACCTGCGCCTGCCCGCCGGCCGTCCGCGTGGCTGCCGTCCGCGCGCCAGTTCTGCGCGTTAGCCGTCTACGTCGTGGAGATGGTGGACGACGTCGTGCAGGAAATACTGCGCGAAGGTCAGGACAGTGAACACTGAGCCGTTGCTCCGGGTCCCCAAGCGGACCCAATCCTCCTCCGTTACCCGTGCGAAGGACGCTGCAATCTGCTCGCCCTCGGCCGTCAGCTCGACGCCGACCTGGGCTGGATCGGCGTTGGCGTAGTCCTGCTCGATTGCCGTCTTGTCCTGGTCCCAGTCATCGAACCGGGCATCGTCCTCGGACAACATGAGGGACAGGCGGTGATCGAAAAGCGTGAAGACGTCCCGGACGTGGCAGCCATACTCGAGGACGGACCACGCTGCCTCGTTGGGCCGTTCCGTCGCGTCCGGACGTCGGAGGGCTGCACGCCACCGCGGGAGCATGCTGATGACGATCCCCGGCGCCGTGGCCGGGGTCGCGGCGGAGGCATGGAAACCGCACTCGGGGCAGGGCCGCGACAGGACCCAAGTCCAGTCCTTGGAATCCGGAATGATAGGCATTCCAGCAGTGTAGGTGCATTTGTTCCGCCGGGCATCCCGACCCGTCGCTGCAGCCGGTGCGGCACCCAGGTACGAGGCCAAAGCAGCACCGCCGTCGGCCGATGCTTTGACGACGTCGGCCGTGGCCGCCCAGTTGACGGCCCCGGTCCGAAGACGGACCGGGGCCGGGACGCTGCTAGAGGCTGGCCAGCAGGTCCTTCATCTCCTGGATTTCAGCTTCCTGGGCGGTCACGATTGCCTTGCTGAGGCTGAGGGCGTCCGGGTTCTTGCCTTGGCTGCTTTCAGTCTTGGCCATCATCACCGCGCCCTCGTGATGGGCGATCATCTGGGCCAGGAACAGCTTGGCCGCGTCGTTGCCCTGGGCGGCGTCGAGCGTCTTGAGGTCGTCGTCGCCCATCATCCCGTCGCCCATGCCATGGCCGGACGCCATCTGGGTGGGTTCGTTCCAGGTCTTGAGCCAGCCCGTCATCTGCGCGATTTCGGGTGCCTGTGCGGCCTTGATCTTGGTGGCGAGTGCGGTGATCCGCACGTCCATGCCCTGTTTCCTGAGCATCATGTCGCTCATTTCCACGGCCTGGGCGTGGTGCGGGATCATCCCTTGGGTGAACATGGTGTCTGCCGTGTTGTGGTCTGCGGTTGCGGGGGCTGAGCTGGATGCCATGCCCATGCCCGGCATGGTGTTAGTGGGTGTGCTTCCGGAGGTGCCGGCGCAGCCGGCAAGGGCGATGGCGGCGGAAATGCCGAAGGCAGAAATTGTGGCAGAGATGGTCAGGGTTTTCTTCATGGGGTCAAGTCCTTCAATCATCAATCGGCGTTGTGGCACGCCTGCGGATGACACGCCCGCGCCGCTGGAAGAACGGGATGGAGCGTGTCGGGTAAGTAGGGACGCCGGGCACGACACGGCGCGATCCCGTCTTACGTCCGGCTGATGGACAGATCGCCCGGCGAAGGACTTGCGGGGCGATAGAAGTAGGCCCTGACGGCGGCGTCGCCGTGCGTGTCCGGGTTGTGCATTGAGGCCGGTGCCGTGCCAGGCGGGGGCGCGGCCAGGGACGTCATTGCCGCCGAGGGCACACAGGCCGAGTGCATTGACGCAGCGTCGGCGCAGTTCGATTGGCATACGCACGAAGCCGCTGGGGCAGCGGCCCGGCTGTCGGCCGTCAGGTCGGGACCGGCTGGGGTCGCAGGGCGCGGAGCCAAGGAGTCATGGCCCATGGTGCGCTCTTGCAGGGCATGGGCGGCCGGATGAGGTGCGAGGCCGGTCTCCGGCCGGGAAGACGACCCCGCGGTTTCCGCGGAGGATGTCACCGCGGTCATGGCATGAGCGCCATGCATTCCGGTCATGATGTGCATCCCGAGGAATCCAGCCATGACGGCCAGCAGGCCCACTAGCAGGAATCCGCGGCGAAGGGCGGTTGCGGCATGGCCCATGAAAGCTGCGGCCATGGCATTCTCCCTCCGGTTGGCAGTGTTGGACGGTAGCCAGGTTAAGGCTACAGGCTGCGCATTGGCCGGGCCGTCGTCGGGATACTTGCTCCCGCTGGGCTAGCGGACTTCGATGACGCCCATCATTCCTTGGTCCTCGTGGTCCAGGATGTGGCAGTGGTACACGGAGCGGCCGGTGAAATCCTTGAAGTGGATCCGGACCCGCACCTGTCCGTTGGCGGGTATGTTGACGACGTCACGCCAGACGGGCTGGCCCGGCGCCTGCCTCTGTTCTTCGATGATCTGCATCGGCCAGACGTGCAGGTGGAAAGGATGGTCCATCGGGCTGGGATTGATCAGGGTCCACTCCTCCACCGTCTGCGCGGCCACGGTGGTGTCCGTCCGGCTTGCGTTGAATTCACGGCCGTTGATGGTGAAAGTCATTCCCATCCCCATACCGCCGACGGCGAAGGTCAGCTGCCGGCGAGCGGCAACGGCCGCGGTCCTCAGGTCTGCCGCTGCGGGCCGGGCCGGCACCGCCGGAGGAGGAGCGGCCGGGGCGCCGGAGACCGAGAGGGTCGCCAGCACGAGATCCCCTGTGCCCTGCGCGCCGTTGGGGGCTGGCCCTGCCGGCCCCATCACGCCGGCCATGCTGCCACGGTTGTAGTAGACGGCACCGAGAGTGGCGTCGCCCTCGACAGCTGTGACCAGGACATCTGCACGGTTGCCCGGCGCCAGCAGCACCTCGTCCACGTTCCAGGGTGTGGGGAAGCGGCCGGAATCCATGCCGAGGAGCTGCATCTGCTGCCCGTCCAGGCGCAGCTGCAGGTAGCGGGCCACGCACGCGTTCACGATCCGCCACCGCTCACGCTCGCCCGGCCGGGCGGAAAGTTTCGGGTTGCTTTGGCCGTTGACCAGGACAAGTTCACCTTCCCGGCCGAGCATCCGGTCCATGGGCGAGGGGCCGGCGACGGTTCCGGAGCCGTCCAGGGTGATGTCAGAGACGACCATCACCCGCTCGCGGCTGACGTCCACGGGCTGTGCGTCCTCGACGATGATCGCACCGAACAGGCCGGCGAAAATCTGATCGGCGACCATGCCGTGATGGTGGGGGTGGTACCAGTACACGCCGGGCGGGTGATCCGCAGGGAGCCGGTAATCGTAGCGGAACGAGTGGCCGGGCTCGACGACGTTGAAAACGTTGTCTCCGTTGCCCTGGGGTGAAACGTGGAGTCCGTGGACGTGCAGGTTTGTCGGGACGTCCATGCTGTTGACCAGCTCGACGGCGAACACGTCCCCACCCCTCAAACGCAGGGTTGGGCCGGGGATTCCGCCGTTGTAGCCAAGCGCCGAGGCCTGCTGGCCGCCGAGCTGCACTGAGCCAGCTGACGCTTCGAGCCGGACCTGCAACTGTCCGTTGCTGCTGCGCAGCTGCTTCGGCTCGGTGAAGTCTCCGCCCGCGACGGACGCGAACCGGGAACTGACCGTCCACCAGAGCCCGGCTCCGCCGGCGGCTACGGCTGCCGTGCCGAGGCCGCCCAGCAGGAGCGCGTTCCGGCGGCTCATTGGGAGCACTATTGGTCCTCGCCGAGAACCTTTAGCTGCTCGCGGTATTGCTCCGCCGTCAGTTCACCCCGGGCAAAGCGTTCATCGAGGATCTGCCGGGCCCGGCTCCTGCCCGGGTAGGGCCCCTGCGGTCCCTGCATCCCGCTGTGACTGCCGCCTCCGGCAAACATGCGCACGGCGACCAGTACCAGCAGCGCTATGCCGATGAGCAGGAGAATGCCCCACATCCACATCCAGGCCATATTCATGCCGTAGCCCCACATCAAAACCGGTGCCCTTTCGCCTCAGACCATTGCTATTCCGATTCTTGGGCCGACCCCGGCTGCCCGGTAGAGTCCGAAGGCCTCCCCGCCCGGGAGCCTCGAGCTACACGCACTCACGGATATCGAGTGCGCGCATGCCCGGCCGTGCCCCGCCGGCCAAGGAAATCGGCGTCGCGGTTTCTCAGGTACGTGGGGGATGTGGAGGAGTATCATTCCTTCCGGGGGGCGGGCCTGGAAAGAGAATAGCCATGCTCAAGGACAAGCAAGTCGGCGCAGTGCTACCGGCAGCGGACATCGCCCGTGCACGGGATTTCTACCGCGATAAGCTCGGACTCGAACCCGAGAACGCGGATGCCGAGGACAACCTGCAGTACAAGTGCGGCGGCGGTACCGGGTTCCTCCTGTACCAGACGCCCAATGCCGGAACGGCCAAGAACACGCAGATCGGCTGGGTGGTCGATGACCTTCCGGGTGCCGTTGCGGAACTCCGGGCCAAGGGAGTCGTCTTCGAGGAATACGACTTCCCGGGCCTAAAAACGGAGGACGGCATCGCCACCACTCCGGACGGAAGCTCGGCCGCGTGGTTCCTGGACACGGAGGGCAACATCCTGAGCCTCAACCACATGCCCTAGCGCCGGCCCACAGGATGCGGGCAAGGCTTCCGGGACTGAGATCGCCGGAGGCAACGCCGGATCACGAATCCCGGCCGGAGCGCGACAGCGCCGCCGGCCGGATTTCGTTCGTCCGCGGTCCTACGTGTCGTTGCCGGCTTCCGGGTCCTCTGACCACGCCATGCTGGGTCCAATGGCGTCGATCGCCTGGGACAGCGGAATGCCGGAGCCGTCGCGGCGGCCATGCTCGCCGGGGAGTGAGCGCGCCACACCTGCCAGGGAGGACGCCTTGGCCGGCCCGTGCCCAGCCCAGCCGAGCAGCAGCGTGTCCTCGCCCTTGAGGAAACGGTGTGCCCGCACCCCGGCAGTCGCCCGGCCCTTGACCGGGTACTCGGCCAGGGCGGTGACCTTCGCGGCCCCGGGGGCTGTGCCCGGCAGCGCGCCTTCCGTCCCCGCGATGGTCACGACGACGGCGGCGGCGTCAGCGGGGCTGGCGGTCCCGAAGAACATCACCCGGTCCCCGGCGGCCAGCTTGATCCCGGCCATGCCGCCGGCGGTCCGGCCCTGCGGGCGGACGGCGGAGGCACTGAAACGCAGCAGTTGGGCCTGGCGCGTGATGAAGACGAGGTCGTCGTCGTCGGACCCGGCGGGGGCAACGCCCACCACGGTGTCCTTGTCCTTGAGCGCGATCGCTTCCCAGTCTTCGCGGTTCAGCGGATAGTCCGGCTGCACCCGTTTGACCACGCCGTGGGCGGTTCCGATTGCCAGAACCTGGTCCAGCGGCGCGAAGGCCACCAGCGATTCCCCCTTGAGCAGAGTGATGAAATCCTTGGCCGCTACCCCGCCGGCCATGTTGGGGGTACCCGAGGTTGGCGGCAGCACAGGCATGTCCATGACCTGCAGGCGCAGCATGCGGCCCTGCGAGGTCACGGCGGCGATCTCGCCGCGGGCGGTGGTTTTGACCACGGAGGAGAAGACGTCATGCCGGGTCCGCGGTCCGGCCTCGGCCAGGCTGTCCTGGTTGGCGGTGCGGGCAATCTGCCCGGACACGGTGAGGATGGCCCAGCAAGGATCGTCCGCGATCTCAAGGGCCAGCGGTGCGGCCTTGCCCTTGACCCCGGCGGCTGCGCCCAGTGCCGCGGCGACGGTGGGGGAGACGGCCTCGGATTCCAGCAGGACGGTCCGGCGCGGTGTGCCGTACTTCTCCGCGATCTCGCCGAGTTCGTCGGACACCAGGGCACGGAGCAGCGCGGGGGAGCCCAGGATCGCTTCAAGCTCCGCGATCTCCCGGCGGAGCTCCTCTTGCTCCTTCTCCAGCTCGACCCGCGAATATTTGGTCAGCTGCCGCAGCCGCAGTTCCAGGATGAAGTTGGCCTGGATCTCGGAGAGATCGTAGATGGACATCAGCCGGGTACGGGCCTCGGCCACCTCGTCGGAGGACCGGATGATCTGGATGACCTCGTCAATGTCCACGATCGCGACCAGGAGGCCCTCGACCAGGTGCAGGCGGTCCTTCTTCTTGCCCAGCCGGAAGGCGGTGCGGCGCCGGACCACATTGATCCGGTGGTCCACGTAGACCGAGAGCAGCTGGAGCAGCCCGAGGGTCTGCGGCTGGCCGTCGACGAGCGTCACATTGTTGATGCCGAAGGAGTCTTCCATCGGGGTGTAGCGGTAGAGCTGCTGGAGCACGGCAGTGGGATTGAAGCCGTTCTTGAGCTCAATGACCAGGCGCAGGCCGTGCTTGCGGTCGGTGAGGTCCACGACGTCGCTGATGCCGGTGAGCTTCTTGCCGTTGACGGCATCCTTGATCTTCTCGATCACCTTCTCCGGGCCCACCATGTAAGGCAGTTCCGTGACCACCAGGCCGGTGCGGCGGGCCGAGAGCTGCTCGATGTCCACCTTTGCCCGGGTCTTGAAGGAGCCGCGGCCGGTGGCATAGGCGTCGCGGATGCCGTCCAGGCCCACAATCCGGCCACCGGTGGGCAGGTCCGGGCCGGGGACGAACCTCATGATGTCCTCGAGCGTGGCGTCCGGGTTGTCGATCAGGTGCCGGGCCGCGGCGATGACCTCCACCAGGTTGTGCGGGGCCATATTGGTGGCCATGCCGACGGCGATGCCCGTCGCGCCGTTGACCAGCAGGTTGGGGAACGCGGCCGGCAGCACGTCCGGCTGGGTCAGCTGGTTGTCGTAGTTGGGAACGAAATCGACGACGTCCTCGTCGAGGTGGTCGGTGAGGGTCAGGGCCGCGGCCGCCAGCCGGGCTTCCGTGTAGCGGGGGGCCGCCGGGCCGTCGTCGAGCGAGCCAAAGTTACCGTGTCCGTCGATCAGCGGCAGCCGCAGGGAAAAGTCCTGGGCCATCCGCACCATGGCGTCGTAGATCGCGGCGTCACCGTGCGGGTGCAGCTTGCCCATGACCTCGCCCACCACGCGGGCGCTCTTGACGTGGCCGCGGTCCGGGCGCAGCCCCATGTCGGACATCATGTAGAGGATCCGCCGCTGGACGGGCTTCAGGCCGTCGCGGGCGTCGGGAAGGGCCCGCGAATAGATCACCGAATAGGCGTATTCGAGGAATGAGCCTTCCATCTCGGACGTGACATCGATATCGACGATGTTCTCAACGAATTTTCCTGCGGAATCGTGGCTGGGTTCCCCTGCCGGGGGCGTGGTTTGGCGGCGTGCCATAAGGCTGGTGGATCCTTCTGAGGGGTGCTGAACGGGTACTGCGTAAGTTTATGACTAGGCTAAGCCTATGGTGGATCAGCCGGCGGACGGCGTATATCCGGAATATTGGGAAGCCGATGTTGTCCTGCGCGACGGCGGCACGGCGCATGTGCGCCCCATCCACCCCTCCGATGCAGATGCGGTCCAGGCCTTCCACGTGGGCCAGTCCCAGAAGTCCATCTACATGCGCTTCTTCGCCTTCAAGTCCAAGCTTTCCAGCAAGGAACTCAAGCGCTTCACCGAGGTGGACTACAAGGACCGGGTGGCCCTGGTGATCACCATCGGCGGCGAAATCCTGGGCATCGGCCGTTACGACCGGCTCGATGACCCGGCCGAGGCCGAGGTCGCCTTCAACATCGCCGACGCCCACCAAGGCCGCGGCATCGGCTCGATCCTGCTCGAACACCTCGCCGCAGCGGCCCGCGAGAACGGGATCCGCAAGTTCAGCGCCGAGGTGCTTCCGGAGAACCGCAAGATGCTCATGGTCTTCTCCGACGCCGGCTACGACGTCAAACGTCACTTCGACGACGGCGTGGTCAGCCTCGAGTTCAACATCGACCCCACCGACAAATCCCGCGCCGTGATGGAATCCCGCGAGCACCGCGCCGAAGCCCGCAGCATCCAGGAACTGCTCGCTCCGGCGTCCGTGGCCGTGATCGGAGCCAGCCGCAAATGGGGCACCGTGGGCTACCAGCTGCTCGAGCACGTCATCGAAGGCGGCTTCAGCGGCCCGGTCTATGCGATCAACCCGGAGGCCCTGGAACTGGCCGGCATGCTCTCCTTCGCCCGGCTCTCCGAGGTTCCCGGCCCGGTCACGCTCGCCATCATCGCGGTCCCGTACGACGAGGTCCCCAAGGTGGTCCAGGAATGCGCGGCCGCCGGGGTCAAGGGAATCGTGGTGGCCACCGCGGGGTACGCGGACGACGGCGAACGCGGCCTGGCGCGCCAGCGCGAACTGGTGCGGCAGGCTCGAGAAAACGGCATGCGCGTGATCGGCCCGGCGTCCCTGGGCATCGTCAACACCAACCCGGCCGTGTCCCTCAACGCCTCGATGGCACCGGCCCTGGCCCGTCGCGGCGGGTTGGGGCTGTTCAGCCAGTCGGCCGCGATCGGCGTCTCGCTCTACGCGGCCTCCAGCCGGCGCCGGGTTGGCATCTCGACCTTCCTCTCGGCCGGCAACCGCGCCGACGTCTCCGGCAACGACATGATGCAGTACTGGGAAGACGACGCCGACACCACGGCGGTGGGCCTGTACCTGGAATCGATCGGCAACCCGCGCAAGTTCTCCCGGCTGGCCCGCCGGCTGGCCCGCACCAAGCCGGTGATTGTGGCCAAGTCCGACGCCATGGGCCTGAACCTGCCGCCCGGGCACTCTGTCCGCACCACCCAGGCTCCCTCGGAAGCGCTGGATGCCATGATGCGGCAGGCCGGGGTGATCCGGGTCGAGACCATCGAAGAGCTCATGGACGTCGCCCAGATCGTCTCGAGCCAGCCGCTGCCCGGGGGCCCCGGAATCGCCGTCTTCAGCAACTCGCGCGCCCTTGGCAAGGTGGTAGCAGACAGTGCCGCCCGCCAGGGGCTCGGCGTGGAACGGATCGTGACAGACATGGACCTGGACGCGGGCATGTCCCGGGCGCTGCCGGCCCTGCGCCGGAGCCTGCAGGAAACCCTGACCGCGGACACGGTGTACGCCGCGGTGGTCGCGCTGCTGCCGGCGCACGGTCTCACCGTCGAAAAGATCGCCGGAGTGCTGGCCGAATGCTCCGCGGCGGCCGGCAAGCCGGTGGTTGCCGCCTTTAGCGGAATCCTTGATCCCTCCATCTATGTGGAGGGAATGGTCGGCGCCGAACCTGAACAGCCGCACCAGCCCGCGCCCGCTCCGCCGGTCCCGTGCTACTCCAACCCGGGTGCGGCGGTCGCGGCCCTTGCCGCCGTCGTGCGCTACGCCCAATGGCTGGACCGGGACCAGGGACTGTTCGTGGAGCCCGAAGGGTGCCACCCGGAGGCCGCCCGGGCGGACCTGGAGCTGCTGCTGCGCGATGTGGGCGGCGAGCAGCTCGTCCGGCTGGACCAGGACACGGCCGCCCGGCTGCTGGGCCACTACGGCATCCGGCTGGTCCCGTCCGTCGGGTTCGAGACGGCGGAGGAGGCCGTGGCCGCGGCCGGGCAGCTCGGCTGGCCTGTGGCCTTGAAGACCACGGACCCGGCACTGCGGCACCGGCTGGACCTGGGAGGTGTGCGGCTGGACATCCAGGACGCCGATTCGTTGCGGCGCAACGTGCTGGAGATGCGCAAGTCGCTCGAGCGGTACGGCTCGCCGTCCCTGGAAGTGCAGACCATGGTACCCGTGGGGCAGGCCTGCACTTTCCGCGCCATCGAAGACCCGCTGCTGGGGCCGGTGATCTCCTTCGGCCTGGCCGGAGACGCCGTGAACCTGCTCGACGACTGGGCCCACCGCGTGCCGCCGCTCTCCGGCTCCGACGTCCACGACTTCATCCGGGCGCCCCGGGCGTCGCGGAAGCTTTTCGGCTACCAGGGCCTGCCCGCCGTCGACGTCGCGGCACTCGAGGACCTCGCCGCCCGCCTCACCAGGCTGAAGGACAACCACCCGGAGATCGCGCTGGTGCATTTCAATCCCGTCCTCGCCGGGCCCGATGGTGCCTCGATCCTGGCCGCCGATGTCAGGATCGCGAACGCCGCCCAGCGGACCGACAGTGCACGCCGGGCGATGCGCAGTTAGGGTCTAACCTCCCCGGCTGCAGCCCGCCTCCAGGGCCCGGCAGTTAGCAAGTCCCATGCTGATCTGTGAAAATGGAGACTATGAGCACCCAGCCTCCAGCACCCAAGCCCCTGGCGACCGCCCCCGCACGCCAGACCGCGCACCACCACGGCCTCCATGACCACAGTGCGCAGGGCCAGAGCCTGGAAGGGGCCCTCCAGCAGGCCGGTTTCTACCCCCGGCTCGTGGCCGACGTCGTCGCCGATGCCCTGGATGGCCGCGATTGCGTGGCCCACCTCGTACATCTCGAGACACACTTCGACCGGGCCGAGGTCCGCCGCCACATCACAGTCCTGGTGTTGACCGACGACATGTTGGTCATCACCCATGTCGACGACCAGCAGCTCGACGAGGCCGGCGAGCAGACCGTCGCCCAGGTGTCCACCGAGTCCGTTCCCGTCACCCAGATCCGCTCCGTCGTCTTGAGCTATGTCTACGCCCAGCCGCAGGACTACAAGCCTTCCGACCCTGTCCGCGAGCTGACGTTGTCCATTGCATGGTCCGGCGGCCAGCGCCTCGACATGGGTCCGGCCAGCTGCGGGGACCCGCAGTGCGAGGCCGATCACGGCTACAGCGGCACCATTGCCCAGGAAGACATCGTCCTGCGCATCAGCGCCGAAGCGGACGGCCTGCAGGCCGTACAAGACGCTAAGCTCTTCGCCCGCGCCCTCCGCGCTGTGAACACCGGCTCCGCGGCGCCGGTCCCGCACAACGGGCCCGGGCTGCCGCCCCGACCGCGGATGGGCGTGTTCGGAAACCGCCTCAGCCGCGGCCACCAGCGCTGACATGGCCCATTTCCGTCAGCCTGAGCCCGCCGAAGATCAGCTGCCAGTCCCGGTATTGGCTCCCTCCCTGGCCGCCGGCGCCGCGGCCGTTCCGCTGGCCGCCGGTGCTGGTCCGTCCCCGCTCCCGCCCGCCCCGGCGTTCGGACACCGTTCCATCGCCGAGGTGCTCACCAGCGCCGCCGCCAGCCTGGGAGTCCCGGGGTTTGAGAACAAACTGAACCTTCCGGCCGCCAAACGCGTGTGTGTGGTGCTGGCCGACGGGCTGGGCCGGAACCTGTTGAAGCAGAAGAGCGCCCACACCCCGTTCCTGCGTGCGGTCCAGCAGGCCGGCCAGGGCCAGGTGCCCGTGTCGCTGGACTCGGCGTTCCCGTCCACCACCGCGGCATCCCTCGCCAGCTTCGGCACCGGACTGTCGGCGGGCCAGCACGGCATGGTGGGCTACGACGTCCTGGATCCGGATCAGGACCGGGTAGTGAACATGCTGGGCAACTGGGACGCCGGCGTGGACCCGCGGACGTGGCAGCCGTTCCCCACCGTTTTCGAACGGGCCGCGGAACACGTCGATGTGACGACGGTCAGCCTGCCGCAGTTCAGCACCTCTGCCATGACCGAGGCCGCGCTCCGCGGAGGCCGCTTCCTCACCGGAACCACGTCGCACGCCCGGACCGAAGCGGCCGCCGAGGCCATGGCCGGCGCCGGTCCCTCGCTGATGTACTTCTATGTCAATGAGCTCGACAAGGCCGGGCACCGCCACGGCTGCCAGTCAGCCCAGTGGGAGCACCAGCTGGAAGAACTTGATGCCACGGTGCGCCGGCTCAACGCCACCCTGCCGGCCGGCACCACGGTGCTGCTGACGGCGGACCACGGAATGGTGGACGTGCCCGAATCGCAGCGGATCGACTACTCCGCGGAGCCGGCGCTGCTCGCCGGGGTGCGGCACACCGCCGGAGAGCCGCGCATGGTCCACCTCTACCTGGAGGATAGGACGGACGACGCCGCCCGCGGCCGCCTGCTGGCCAACTGGCGGTCCCGTTTCGGGGACAGAATATGGGCCTTCACCCGTGAGGAAGCGATCGCGGGCGGCCTGTTCGGCGACGTGAGGGCCGAGGCCGCCTTGCGGATTGGCGACGTCATGATCGCGGCCCGGGACGCGCTGGCGCTTTACGATACACGCAGGGTCCGGCCCACTGCCCTTGAGGTCGTGGGCCAGCACGGTTCCCTGACGAAAGCCGAGCGTGAAGTCCCGCTGCTCTATTTCCAGGCCGACGGTAAAAAAGCGCCCCGCGGCTGACGTTCCCAGCCTGAAATTCGGGACTGAAAATCGGGACGGAAATTCCTGCCTGAATTTCCTGCCTGAAATTCGGGACTGAAATCCCTGCCGGAAACGCGCACCCGGCTTTTATTGGTCGTTGCGGGTTCCGAAGACGATTTCGTCCCAGCTCGGAACGCTGGAGCGCTTCGGCTTGGCCGGCTGGCGCTCGGGCTGGTCCGTTCCGGCTTCGTTCCGGGCAGCGGCGTGGGACTCGCGGTGCTGCCGCCGGGACGTTCCGCCGCCGATCAATTCATCCAGGCCCGGGCTCGCCGTCGGGCCGCTCTTAGGGGCCGGGCGCAGTTGCGAGGCCGCGATGGTGACTTCCCGGGTCTCGGTGCTGACGCCGTCGTGCAGTTTCAGGGCATCGTCCTCCTCCGGGAGGCGCGGTGCGAGGCTCAGCCGCGAGAGCATCGAGGGCCTGCCGTCGCGCCGTCGCGTGAAGGGGTCGGTTTCCGACTGGGCGGCCGCCTCCACTGCAGGAACGTCCGGCAGACCGGGGTTGATGAGGGCTGGATTGGTCTCGGCCGGGGCGGGATCGTTCTCCGCAGCCGTTTCGGGGATGGCATCCGGTTCCACAGTTGCCGGAAGCCCGGGTGTTTCCGGGACCTCCGAGGGACGGGGGTGGGCAGCGGGGACGCCGGTGGTCAGGAGCGTGGCAAGGGCGTCGTCCGCGTCCTCGTCCACGCCGATTCGCTGGCCGCGGCGGGAACGCAGCATGTCCAGCAGCCCGTCGGCGTCTTGTTCCTGGTGGATCCTGTCCTGCTGGAGCAGCATCTGGTGAATAATGCTGTGCTGGCCGGTCGCTGTGCGGGCGGCGGCCTCGGCATCGGTTTCAAAGTCGAAGGGCCGGTCGGAGACGGCCGTAAGGCGCCGGGTCGGCACGGGGCCTTCGAGCGGCTCAAGTTCGCTCAGCTGCTGGGCCCAGCGGTTGGCGTTTTGCAGGGTCTTCCGGGCGGGGTGGAAGGTCCACAGGGCCGGCGGCTCCTCGCCGATTCCGGCCGGGCCGCCGGGCTTGGGCTCGAAGCGGGCCACCACGTTCCAGCTGCCGTCGGGACGTCGCCAGGAATCCCACTCCAGTGTTGAGGGCTCGACGCCGTAGGCCCTGAGCCGGTGCTCGACCATGTCGCTGAGGGACGCCGGGTTTTCACCGAACACCGATCGGTAGGCGTCGTGGCCCGGGGCGGGGGAGGCGACCTCCACCTTGCGGGCCTGCTGCGCGATGTACTCGCGTTCGGCCAGGACCGGGCCCTCGTAGCGCTGGACTTTCTCCAGCGGAATTCCGGACAGTTCCGCCACTTCGGCGGCGGTGGCCCCGTTGCGAATCCTGGTCTGGATGTCGCGCGGTGACATGGCAATAGGGGGTGCGGCCGCGCTGGACGCGGTCTTCGCCGACGCCCGGCTGGCTGCCACCCGAAGTGCTTCATCGATCGGCAGCTGGAACATCTCGCCGCCGGTGCCACTCAACAGGAGATGCTCTCCGTCGTCGTGGACGCCTACAAGCCGTAGATCCTGCATACAAATCCTCCACCCTGGCATTACTAACAATCGAAACTCTGCCACCAGCCGGACGCATTTCGGGTTAGGACGGCAGGCGCGCCGTGATTTTCCGCGACTTTACGCGACTTTCCGCCTGTTTTTGCCGGTCTGCGGGAGAGATCGGGGCGAGGAGACCGGTGGGCTCTGGCATTCGGGAGGCGCTTAAGCAAAAATGACCCGACACCGGGCACAAAAACCGCATGTCCGGCGTTACAACGGTGAACCGTTCCCGGAGCCCAGGGTTACCATCCCGGCGGGCCACCCAGGAGCGGCGAATCAATCGAACGAATGCGGAGTGTGAGCAACAAATAATGGCGACTGATTACGATGCGCCGCGTAAGACCGAAGAAGACCTCAGCGAGGATTCGATTGAGGCTCTGAAGGCGCGGCGTACGGAGAAGCCTTCCGCCGTGGTGGATGAAGATGAGTCCGACCTCGCCGAAGGCTACGAACTTCCCGGCGCAGACCTGTCCGGGGAGGAACTGCTGGTCCGGGTCCTGCCCGCCCAGGCTGACGAATTCACGTGTGCCTCCTGCTTCCTCGTCCGCCACCGTTCGCAGATTGCCCGCGAAAAGGACGGCCTTAAGTACTGCAAGGATTGCGAGGGCTAGGCACGCGGCAGCCCTGACCAGGACCCCCGATCCCGGGCCCGCATTTCGGGACCGGGGAGGAGGCGACGTGAGGTGCCCTCTGGGAGTTGGGGAGAGCCGTGCAGGGGGCGGCGGGAACTAAGCGTTGAGCGCGGCGATCAGTTGCTCCGGGTGGCGGCTGGACGCCAGCCAGTACGGTGTGCGGTCCGAGGGGTCCTCGATCTCGATCCGGACCACCGGATCCACCCAGCCGCGGATACACAGGAACGCCAGCCCATTGAGCCGGGTGCCCCGCTCCGCCGTCGCTTCTTTGCCCCGGAACGCCGTGGCCTTGCCCAGGAATCCGCGTTCAATCGTGGCCCTGCCCACCTTCAGGGTGGTCCTCGTGACCGTGATTGACGGCGTGGACAGGACCAGCAGCGCGGAGATGATGACGAAGAGCACGATCGCTGCGGTGATACCGGCCCAGATGCTGATGGGCGCCAGCATGAGGATCCCGGCGCTGGAGAACCCCGCCGCGACCAGCCAGATCCAGAAGTTCGGCCAAAGCTTCTCGGAGTAAAGGGCAGTGGAGTCGCGCGGGGCGCTCTTCGGGGCAGGCGCGGCTGCGCTGGATTCGGGCATAAGCACAGCTTTTCATCTTTCCCGGGCTATTTCACCTCGGCCCCGCCCGGCTCCAGCCCTGGATCAACCCGGAACAACCAGGATCAACCCGCATCCACCGCGCACCAGTCCCGCGGGCGGCGTGCCCGGGCAGGCCAGCGTCGGCTAGGACGATGTTCCTTGCGGGCGTTAGAGTGAGGGACTGTGACTGAAGAAAACACCGCCGTCGCCAGTGCCGCACCGACGGCCAGCGACGCAGCCTACGGAACGCCCACCTTGACGGTACAGCTGAAAATGCTCGACGACGGGCTCGAGCCGCCGTCGTACGCGCACCCGGGCGACGCGGGCGCTGACCTTCGCGCCCGCGAGGACGTCGTCCTCGCGCCGGGGGAGCGCCGCCTCGTCCCGACAGGCGTCTCGATTGCGCTCCCGGATGGATTCGTTGCGCTGATCCACCCCCGGTCCGGCCTCGCCACCAAGCACGGACTCACGGTGGTGAACGCCCCGGGGACCGTGGACGCCGGCTACCGCGGTGAAATCGCGGTGACACTGCTCAATACGGACCGGGACGAGGCGATTGAGCTCCGCCGCGGCGATAGAATTGCACAAATGGTCATTCAGCGCGTGGAGTACGCCAGGTTCCTCCCGGTCGAGGAGCTCGACGGCTCCGTCCGCGGCGGGGGAGGCTTCGGCTCCACCGGCGGTTTCGGCGGACCGGCCTGAGCGCAGGCCCCGGCAACACCACGGGAGCCAACTGCGTTTAAGCAGTGCCGCAGGCACTGCAGCACATGCAGCCAATGATGCACGGAATAAGGAGCCGGCCGCGGGGTAGCGGGCGGCCACGCGGACAGGCGCCAGGACGGCGCCGGGCGGCGGTACAGGATCACAACTGAAGGAGACACCCCATGGTTTTTGGGCGCGGCAGGAAAGCCAAACAGGAGCAGCCGACCGGGGCCGATACGGACCAGAACGCTGTGGCCACGGAAGCTGCTGGTGACGCCGCCGCGACAGCGGCAGGGAACGTTGCCGAGACCGCCGGCCGGGCCGCGACGGGGCCCTTCGACGTCTCGGAAATCGACGACCAGGACGGGTACGTGGACCTCGGTGCGCTGCTGATCGCGCCCCGCGAGGGACTCCAGCTCCGCTTGGAGGTTGAAGAGGCGAGCCAGCGCGTCGTCGCCGTCACCATGGACCTGGAGGGCTCGAGCCTTCAGCTGCAGGCCTTCGCCGCCCCCCGTTCCGAGGGCCTGTGGGATGAAATCCGTGAGCAGATCGGGCAGTCGGTCGGCAGCCAGGGCGGCCAGGTCGAGGAGGTCGAGGGCAGCTTCGGCACCGAACTCGTGGCGAAGCTTCCCGCCGGCGGCGCGGACGGCAGCCAGGGCTACCGCGTGGCCCGCTTCATCGGCGTTGATGGCCCGCGCTGGTTCCTCCGCGGAGTCTTCGGCGGCGAGGCAGCCCTTGACCGCGACGCGGCGGCCGGGCTGGAGGGGCTTTTCCGGAAGATCGTCGTGGTCCGCGGCGAGAACCCCATGCCGCCGCGTGACCTGCTGCAGCTGCGCCTGCCCAAGGACACCGCCGCTGCACCGTCGCCGCAGGCGGCCCCCGAATTCGAACAGCCCGAACGCGGACCGGAGATAACCCAGATTGGCTGATGCCGCCGGCAAAAAATCCACCGCCGCCATGTCCGTCCGGGACTTGCCGGACCGCGGGCGGGTGCTGTGCCACGGCTTCATCGAGTCCGTCACGTACGTGCCCGCCAACCAGGTGGCTTCCTTCATTGCGATCCTGATCGATCACGACGTGCCTGCGCCCGTCAGCCGTTTCCCGGGATTTGGTGTCAAAGCCGGCTCCGGTGCCGGGACGGCCAGCAGCCTGCCGGCCAGCGGCGTGTCCACCCACCGGGTGCGCCCCGGCGCTCAGCGCCAGCGGCCGGCCGGCCCCAAGGAGCGGCTGCGCGTTGTATGGCTGGGCCGGCGCCGGATCCCTGGCGTCGACGCCGGAACTGAGCTCCGGCTCGAGGGCATGGTCACCATCCGCGACGGGCTGCCCACGATCTTCAACCCACGCTACGAAATACTCTCCCGCCAGGAGGAGCAATGACCTTGCCCGAACACCCCGAGCGGGACCGCCCGGAGCGGCCTCAACAAGACACCGACCGGCACGAGCCGGCGGAATCCGCGGACGGCGGCCGGGACATTTCCGCCCCCGTGACCTCCGAGCCCACAACGGCCCAGCCCACAACCGCCGCGCCCACCGTCGCCCAGCTTGCCGGGGACTACGCGGCCAAGGCCGGCCTGCACCGGTCGAGCAACGGCAACATCGACGTGCTGAAAAGCGCCGGCGGCATCCAGGGCATCGCCGAGAGCATCCTCCCGGGCCTGGTCTTCCTGATTGCCTTCACCATCGACCGGGAAAACCTAACGATGGCCGTCACGGCCTCCCTGGCGGTGGCCGCCGTCTTCACCGTGGCGCGGCTGGTTCAGCGCAAACCACTGACGCAGGCTCTGGCCGGCTTCATCGGCGTCGGCCTCTCCGCCTGGCTGGCCACCTCGACCGGCAAAGCAGAGAATTTTTACGTCCTGGGGTTCTTCACCAACGTCGGCTACATCCTGGCAATGTCGATCTCTGTGGCCGTGCGCTGGCCGATCGCCGGCCTGCTCTTCGGCTTCATCCGCAACGAGGGCCTGGAATGGCGCAAGGACCCGAAACGGATCAGGGCGTACAGCATCGGCACCTGGGTGATCGTTGCCGTGCTGGTCCTGCGGCTCGTGGTGCAGGTTCCGCTCTACTTCATGGGCGAGCAGGGCCTCGCCGCCCTCGCCACCACCAGGCTCATCATGGGCGCCCCGCTGTACATCCTCGGCATCTGGATTGCCTGGCTGATCACCCGGCCGGCCCCGGTGCCCGCCGCAGCTCCAGAGGCCAACTGACCCGTTGCGCTATCAGATATGGCCGTTCCCAGACTTCGGGAACGGCCATATCCGATAGCGCAACTATTGGGAGCGGAACTGCTCTAGCCGTCGAAGCCGTCGTCCCCGGCCGGCTGGGTGCCGTGGCCGTGCTTGTCCGAGGTCACCGGGTGCTGGTCCTCCAGCGGGGATTCGGGTGCCAGCAGGGCGCGGAGGTCGTCCTCGGCCGCGATCGTGGTGACAAAGAACAGTTCGTCGCCGCCGTCGATCACGTCGTCGCGGCTCGGCGTAATGGGCGCCTGGTCCCGCAGGATCGCGACGAGGGTGGCGTCTTCGGGCCACTGGACATCGCCCACGGTCAGCCCGATCACATGCGAGTCGTGCGGGACCGTGAACTCCACCAGCGAGGACACCCCGGTCTGCAGTGTCAGCAGCCGCACCAGGTCGCCGATCTCCACCGCCTCCTCCACCAGCGCGGTCATCAGCTGCGGGGTGTTGACCGCGACGTCGACGCCCCAGGAGTCGTCGAACATCCAGTCGTTCTTGGGGTTGTTGACCCGGCCGACGGTACGCCCCACGCCGAATTCCGTCTTGGCCAGCAGCGAGACCACCAGGTTGACCTTGTCGTCACCGGTGGCGGAGACCACGACGTCGGCGTCCTCGAGTTTGGCGTCCTGCAGCGTGCTCAGCTCGCAGGCATCACCGACCAGCCAGTGGGCTCCGCGCAGCCCGCTCCGGCCGATCACCTCCGGCTTCTCGTCGATCAGCAGGATTTCGTGCTTGTGGGCCAACAACTCGCGGGCGATCGAGGACCCGACGCTTCCGGCACCGACGATGACGACTTTCACTCAGGACTCCTTGGCGGGGGATTTGGCGAGAATGTGGCCGATCTCGGAGCTCCGGTCCACGTTCAGCATGGCGTGGACAGTGTCGCCGTCCTGATAAGACGTGGCGGCAGCGGGCAGCATGCCCTCACCGAACCGGGTCAGATACGCGATCCGGATGCCGGCCGCCTTCTCGATCGAGGAGATCGGGTGCCCGATCCAGTCGGGGTTGAGGTCAACCTCCGCGAGCACCAGCCGGCCCGAGGGCTCCCGGAAGTCACCGGCGATGTGCTGTTCGGGCAGGATGCGGCGCAGCACCTGGTCGGCGCTCCAGCGGACCGCGGCGACCGTGGGAATGCCGAGGCGCTGGTAGATTTCGGCGCGGCCCGGGTCATAGATCCTGGCCACCACATGGGGCACGTGGAAGGTCTCCCGCGCCACCCGGGTGGCGAGGATGTTGGAGTTGTCGCCGCTGGAAACCGCCGCGAAGGCATAGGCTTCCTCGACGCCGGCGCGCTTCATCGTCTCGCGGTCAAACCCGACCCCCGTGACCTTCCGTCCGGAAAATCCTGTGCGGAGCCGCCGGAAAGCGCGGTCATCCTGGTCGATGATGGCCACCGAATGCCCGGCGTCCTCGAGCGTGTGTGCCAGGGTTGCCCCGACACGGCCACAACCCATGATCACGAAGTGCGCCACATGGGCCTCCTCTTGGTTCTGCGTCTGATACTGCGTAAAACTCTACCGGCCACGCGGTCCCGGAAGGCCACGGGCACGGGGCCCCGGCCGGCGCCCTTGCGCACGCCGGCTTCGCCGTCATGACATCGCGTCCGAATCAGACTAGCTTTGTGTGGTGCTGACAATTTTCAATGCCGTGAAGCGGGTGCTGGTAGGCAAGCCCTTCCGGAACGACCGTCTGGCCCACACACTCTTGCCGAAGCGGATCGCGCTGCCCATTTTCGCCTCGGATGCATTGTCCTCCGTGGCCTATGCCCCTGACGAAATCCTCCTGACCCTGGCCATCGCCGGCGTGAGCGCTGTCGCCGTCGCCCCGTGGGTGGGCCTTGCCGTCATGGTGGTGCTCCTGACCGTGGTGGCCTCCTACCGCCAGAACGTCCACGCCTACCCCTCCGGCGGCGGCGACTACGAGATCGCCAACGTCAACCTCGGCAAGTTCGCCGGCCTCACCGTCRCCTCGGCGCTCCTGGTCGACTACGTGCTGACCGTGGCCGTGTCCATGTCCTCGGCCGCGACGTACCTGACCACCGCCGTGCCCTCGCTGCACGGACAGCAGGCGGCGATTGCCACGATCGGCGTCATCATCCTGGCCCTCGTGAACCTGCGCGGCATCAAAGAGGCCGGCAGTGTCTTCGCCGTCCCGACCTACATCTTCATGGCCTCCATCCTGGGCATGACCGCCGTCGGGATCTTCCAGGCCGCGACAGGCCAGCTGGGGCAGGCACCGTCGGCGGCGTTCGAGATTGTGCCGGAGCCAGGCTTCGACGAAGGACTTGTCGGCCTGGCCGGCGCGTTCCTGCTGCTGCGTGCCTTCTCCTCCGGCGCCGCGGCCCTGACCGGCGTCGAGGCCATCAGCAATGGTGTGCCCAACTTCCAGAAGCCCAAGAGCAAGAACGCGGCCACCACACTGCTCCTGCTGGGCGTGATTGCCTCCGCCATGCTGGCGGGCATCATCTACCTGGCCAACGCCACCAAGGTGCACATCGTGCTGGACCCGGCGACGGAATTCCTGCTGAACGGCAAACCGCTGGAAGAGGGCTACATCCAGAACCCGGCCATCAGCCAGATCGCGCAGACAGTTTTCGGCGAGGGGTCCATCCCGTTCTACATCGTGGTGGCCGCCACCGGCGTCATCCTGGTGTTCGCCTCCAACACGGCGTTCAACGGTTTTCCGGTGCTCGGCTCGATCCTGGCACAGGACGGCTACCTGCCGCGCCAGCTGCGGACCCGTGGCGACCGGCTGGCCTTCAGCAACGGTGTCCTGGCCCTGGCGGCCGGCGCCCTGGTGCTGATCATCGCCTTCAACGCCGACGTTACAAAGCTCATCCAGCTCTACATCGTGGGCGTCTTCATCTCCTTCACGATGAGCCAGCTGGGCATGATCCGGCACTGGGGACGGGAGCTGAAGCTTTCCAAGGAACCTGCCGTGCGGTTGCGCATCATCAAGTCCCGGACCATAAACACGGTGGGCTTTTGCATGACCGCCCTGGTCTTGGTGATCGTCCTGATCACCAAGTTCTCGCAGGGCGCCTGGATCGCGCTGCTGGCCATGTTCGTGCTGTTCCTGATCATGTGGAGCATCCGGGCGCATTATGACAACGTGGCCAAGGAACTCGCCGTGGACGAGGACTCCTCGCCGCGCGCGCTGCCCACCCGGGTGCACGCCGTGCTGCTCGTCTCGCACGTGCGCAAGCCGGTGTTGCGCGCCCTCGCCTACGCCCGGGCCTCCCGCCCGTCGCGGCTGGACGCCATTACCGTGGACATCAGCTCCGAGGAGACCGAGGCGACAGTTGCGGACTGGGAGAAGCTCGAAATCCCTGTGCCGCTGACCGTCCTTGCCAGCCCGTTCCGCGAAACGGTGACTCCGATCATGGACTACATCAAGAGCATGCGCCGGGATTCGCCGCGCGACCTGATCGTGGTCTACATCCCGGAGTACGTCGTGGGCAAATGGTGGGAGCAACTGGTCCACAACCAGACCGCGCTGCGCATCAAAACCCGGCTGCACTTCGAGCCCGGGGTCATGGTGTGCAGTGTGCCGTGGCAGCTGAAATCGTCCGAAGAAGCCAAGAAACTGCAGGATATCCAATGACCCCCGACACCCGGACGCACACCCGCACCGAGACCCGCACCGAGCTGACGCTCGATGTCGGACCCGTCGCCCACGGCGGCCACTGTGTGGCCCGGCACGAGGGACGCGTCATCTTCGTCCGGCACGGGATTCCCGGCGAAAAGGTCCGCGTCCGGCTCACCGACGACGGCCCGGCCGCGAAATTCTGGCGCGCCGATGTGGTGGAGGTCCTGGAGGCCTCCCCGGACCGCTTGTCGCACTTCTGGGACCTCGCCGATTCCGCACGTTCCTGGTCGCACCGGCACCCGCCCGTCGGCGGCGCCGAACTCGGCCACATCTCCCTGGCCCGCCAGCGCAGCCTCAAGGCCGAGGTCCTGGCCGAACAACTCAAGCGGCTGGCCGGCGTCGAACTTGCGCCGGCAGAGCAGATCACAGTCGAGGCCGTCGGCGAGGCGGCAGGCGCCGGCGCAGGCGCGCCGGAGGATGCCGGCAGTGCGGGGGAGTCCGCCGCGTCCGGCCTGGGCTGGCGCACGCGCGCCGGCTTCGCCGTGACACAGGCCGGCAAGCTGGGCATGCACGCCCACCGCTCCGATGCCATCCTGCCCGTGCGCGAGATGCCGCTGGCCGTGGACGGAATCAACGCGCTCCGGCTCTGGGACATCGACCTGCAGGGCATCGACCGGATCGAGGTTGCCGCGCCGGCGAACGGCTCCCGGCCGCTGGTGCTGCTGGTGCCAGCCCCGGGAACCCGGTCCAAGCGGCTCAGCGGCATCCTGGCCCAGCTGCCCGACGACGTCTCGGTCGCCAGCCTGGACCCGGCCACCGGCGAGGTGCTGCAGTTGCGCGGCCGCACCTACGTCCAGGAGTCGGCCGCGGGCCACGAGTACCGGGTTACCGGCGACGGCTTCTGGCAGATCCACCGGGATGCCCCGGAGACACTCGTCGGCGCCGTCACCGGCTTCCTGCACGACGGCGGCTACCTCGCGCCGGGCTCGGTGGTGGCGGACCTGTACGCCGGGGCCGGGCTGTTCACGGCACCGCTGGCTGATGCCGTGGGCGTGACCGGATCCGTGCTCTCGGTCGAGGGAGCACCCGGAACCAGCCGCGATGCACGCAAGAACCTGCACGACGCCGCCCAGGTCGAGATCGTCCAGGGCCGTGTGGAGCGCGTGCTGCGGCAGAAACCGCGCAACTTCGACGCCCTTATCCTGGACCCGCCACGCGCAGGTGCCGGTAAGGCGGTAGTCAAACAGCTGATCGACGCCGGTCCCCGGGCCGTCGCCTACGTCTCCTGCGATCCGGCCTCGTTCGCCCGCGACCTGGGCTATTTCCGGCAGGGCGGCTGGGGCCTGGCCGGGCTGCGTGCCTTCGACCTGTACCCGCACACCCACCACATGGAGACTGTGGCGTTGCTGACTCCTCAACCGTGATGCCACTAGGATGGGCGTAGTAGTCCGTCGTCGCGCTCCATCACCGCTGCTTTTAATTTGACTGGTGTTGATGTAACGGCCGTTCCCTGCGTTTCTTACCTGCATTGCGTACCACGTTGTACTGATGCCTGTATTAGTTAGGCCGCCCTAACTAGCAAGGGTCCTGCGGCGCGACAAAGATGAAACTGTTGCGAGAGGAGTCCTGCGAATGAGCATTGTGGACAGTTTCGGTTCAAAAGGCAAACTTAATGTAGCCGGAACCGAATATGAAATTTTCCGGTTGAACTCCGTCGAAGGTGCAGAGAACCTTCCGTTCAGCCTCAAGGTATTGCTTGAAAACCTGTTGAGGACCGAGGACGGTGCCAACATCACGGCCGACCACGTCCGTGCGCTGGCAGGCTGGGATCCCAGCGCCGAGCCCGACACCGAGATCCAGTTCACGCCGGCGCGTGTGATCATGCAGGACTTCACCGGCGTGCCCTGCGTCGTTGACCTCGCCACCATGCGTGAGGCCGTCAAGGAGCTCGGCGGCGACCCGAAGCGGGTCAACCCCTTGGCGCCGGCCGAAATGGTCATTGACCACTCGGTCCAGATTGACGCCTTCGGCAACTCCGGCGCACTGGAGCGCAACATGGAGATCGAATACCAGCGCAACGGTGAGCGTTACCAGTTCCTGCGCTGGGGCCAGACTGCATTTGACGACTTCAAGGTCGTCCCGCCGGGCACCGGCATTGTGCACCAGGTCAACATCGAGTACCTGGCCCGCACCGTTATGACCCGTGAAGTCGACGGCGTTGTCCGCGCTTACCCGGACACCTGCGTCGGCACTGACTCGCACACCACCATGGTCAACGGCCTGGGCGTGCTGGGCTGGGGCGTTGGCGGCATCGAGGCCGAGGCTGCCATGCTCGGCCAGCCCGTGTCCATGCTCATCCCGCGCGTCGTGGGCTTCAAGCTCACCGGCTCCATCCCGGCCGGCGCCACCGCCACCGACGTCGTCCTGACCATCACCGAGCAGCTGCGCAAGCACGGTGTGGTCGGCAAGTTCGTCGAGTTCTACGGTGAAGGCGTCGCGGCTGTGCCGCTGGCCAACCGTGCAACGATCGGCAACATGAGCCCGGAGTTCGGCTCCACCGCCGCGATGTTCCCGATCGACGACGTCACCCTCGACTACCTGCGCCTCACCGGCCGGTCCGACGAGAACGTCGCCCTCGTGGAGTCCTACGCGAAGGAACAGGGCCTCTGGCACGATCCCTCCCGCGAGATCAAGTTCTCCGAGTACCTCGAGCTGGACCTGTCGACGGTTGTTCCGTCGATCTCCGGCCCGAAGCGCCCGCAGGACCGCATCATCCTCACCGAGTCCAAGGCCCAGTTCCGCGAGGACCTGCGCAACTACGTGAAGGAAGACCTGGCCGGCGGAAGCCTGGACGAAGCGATCGACGAAAGCTTCCCGGCTTCGGACTCGCCCTCGTTCACCGCCTCAGCGTCGCACCTGAGTGACGTGGCCCCGCACGCGCACGGCCCGAAGTCCAACGGCCGCCCGTCCAACACGGTCAGCGTCAAGACCGCGGACGGACGCGAGTTCGAGCTGGACCACGGCGCAGTGTCGATCGCCTCGATCACCTCCTGCACCAACACGTCCAACCCGTCCGTGATGCTGGCCGCCGCACTGCTGGCCCGCAACGCCGTCGACAAGGGCCTGACGTCCAAGCCGTGGGTCAAGACCTCCGTGGCTCCCGGCTCCAAGGTAGTCACCGACTACTACAACAAGTCGGGCCTGACCCCTTACCTGGAGAAGCTCGGCTTCTACATCGTGGGCTACGGCTGCGCCACCTGCATCGGCAACTCCGGTCCGCTCGACGCCGAGATCTCCGAGGCCATCCAGGCCAACGATCTCTCCGTCACCGCCGTGCTGTCCGGCAACCGCAACTTCGAAGGCCGGATCAACCCGGACGTAAAGATGAACTACCTGGCCTCCCCGCCGCTGGTCATCGCCTACGCCCTTGCCGGCACCATGGACTTCGACTTCGACAACGACGCCCTGGGCCAGGACGAGGCCGGCAACGACGTCTTCCTGAAGGACATCTGGCCGAACCCGGTTGAGGTCCAGCAGGTCATCGATTCCTCGATCGACAAGGAAATGTTTGCCCGCGGCTACGAAGGCGTCTTTGAGGGTGACGATCGCTGGAAGGCGCTCGACACCCCCGCCGGCGACACCTTCGCCTGGGACGAGAAGTCCACGTACGTCCGTAAGCCCCCGTACTTCGAGGGCATGAAGGCCCAGCCGGAGCCGGTCCAGGACATCACCGGTGCGCGCGTGCTGCTCAAGCTCGGCGACTCCGTCACCACGGACCACATCTCCCCGGCCGGTTCCTTCAAGTCGGACACCCCGGCCGGCCAGTACCTGCTGGCCAACGGTGTGGAACGCAAGGACTTCAACTCCTACGGCTCACGCCGTGGCAACCACGAGGTCATGATCCGCGGCACGTTCGCGAACATCCGCATCAAGAACCAGCTCCTGGACGGCGTGGAGGGCGGCTTCACCCGCGACTTCACCCAGGCCGACGGCCCGCAGGCCTACGTCTACGACGCCGCGCAGAACTACCAGGCTGCCGGCACCGCGCTGGTGGTCCTGGCAGGCAAGGAGTACGGCTCGGGTTCGTCCCGTGACTGGGCCGCCAAGGGCACTGCGCTGCTGGGCGTCAAGGCTGTCGTTGCCGAGAGCTACGAGCGCATCCACCGCTCCAACCTGATCGGCATGGGTGTCCTCCCGCTGCAGTACCCGGCCGGCCAGAACGCCGCCAGCCTGGGCCTGACCGGTACGGAAACCTACGCAGTTGAGGGCGTCACCGCCCTGAACGACGGCACCACGCCGAAGACCCTCAAGGTCACGGCCACCGCTGAAGACGGTACCGTCACGTCCTTCGACGCCGTGCTGCGCATCGATACCCCGGGCGAGGCGGACTACTACCGCAACGGCGGCATCCTGCAGTACGTCCTGCGCCAGATCTCCGCACACTAGCGGAGCTGCCGGGCACGTTCCGGTAACGCATGCAACGGCCCCGGCCGGTCACTGACCGGCCGGGGCCTTTGCGTTCCCGGCTTCGGCCGCGGGTGCTGGATCTGGAGCGGGGGAGCGGGGGAGCGGAGAGCGTGAAGCGTGCAGGGCACCGGTGCTGGCCTCCGGCGCGGCGGCCCGCCCGGAGGCGTTAGAGTTAAAAGGCATGTCTACCACCCGAAGGAGGGGCCGTTGGGAATCTTGGACACCATCCGGAATCCGCAGGACCTGAGTAAGTTGTCCGGGGCGCAGCTGGATCAGCTGGCAGCCGAGGTCAGGGATTTCCTGATCGGCAACGTCTCCCGGACGGGAGGGCACCTGGGCCCGAACCTCGGCGTCGTCGAGCTCACCATCGCGGTGCACCGGATCTTCGATTCCCCCCGCGACAGCATTGTCTTCGACACAGGGCACCAGTCCTACGTGCACAAGCTCCTCACCGGACGGCAGGATTTCAGCACGCTCCGCCAGCAGGGCGGCATGTCCGGCTACCCGGACCGCGGCGAATCCGAGCACGACATCGTCGAAAGCTCGCACGCGTCCTCCTCGCTTTCCTGGGCCGACGGCATCTCGCGCGCCCGGCAGCTGACCGGCGACGGCGACCGCTTCGTCGTCGCGGTGGTGGGCGACGGCGCACTGACCGGCGGCATGGCCTGGGAGGCCATCAACAACATCGCGGCGGACAAGAAACGCCGTGTCGTGATTGTGGTCAACGACAACGGCCGCTCGTACGCCCCGACTGTCGGCGGGTTCGCCGACTACCTGGCGTCCCTGCGCCCCACCATCGATTCCCTCCGGGCCGCCCCCTCCTATGAAGGCACGCTCGAGTGGTGGAAGCGCAAACTGCAGAAGGGCGGCCCCGCGGGGCAGTTCACGTACAAGAGCCTGCACGCCATGAAGAAGGGCATCAAGGACTGGTGGGCCCCGCAGGGCATGTTCGAGGACCTCGGCATGAAGTACATCGGTCCCGTCGACGGCCACGACCTCCAGGCCATGGAAAACGCCCTGTCCACCGCCAAGAACTATGCCGGCCCCGTGATCGTGCACGCCATGACGGAAAAGGGCCACGGCTACGCCCCGGCCCGCGCCCATGAAGCGGACCAGTTCCATGCCGTGGGGATCATCGATCCGGAGACCGGCGCACCCACCGAAGCCGGTGGCGCGAAGTCCTGGACCGCGGTGTTCGCCGACGAGATCGCCGACATCGCCGACGAGCGACAGGACATCGTCGGGATTACCGGTGCCATGCTGATTCCGGTCGGGCTGCACAAGTTCGCCGCCCGGCACCCGGAACGCGTGTTCGACGTCGGCATCGCCGAGCAGCACGCCCTCACCTCGGCTGCCGGCATGGCGTTCGGGGGACTGCACCCGGTGGTCGCGGTCTACGCGACGTTCCTGAACCGCGCCTTCGACCAGCTGCTGATGGATGTCGCCCTGCACAAAGCCGGCGTCACGATCGTGCTGGACCGGGCCGGCGTCACCGGACCCGACGGCGCAAGCCATCACGGCATGTGGGACATGGCCATGGTCCAGATCGTCCCCGGGCTGCACCTCGCCGCGCCGCGCGACGCCACCCGGCTGCGGGAGGAACTGCGCGAGGCTGTGGCCATTGAAGACGCCCCGAGCGTGCTCCGCTACTCCAAGGGCAACGTCGGCCCCGAAGTCGATGCGGTCGAACGCCTGGAGGACGGCGTGGACGTGCTGGCCCGCCGGCCCGCGGGCTCGAGCGAGAACGACGTCCTGATCGTCAGCGTGGGCGCCATGTCAGAACTCGCGCTGGACGTCTCCGGCCGGCTCGGTGCCCAGGGCATCAGCTCCACGGTGGTGGATCCCCGCTGGGTCCTCCCGGTCCGGCAGTCCATCATCGATCTCGCCGCGCGCCACCGCCTGGTCATTTGCATCGAGGACGGTGTGCGGGCCGGCGGCGTCGGCTCCCGGATCCGCCAGGAGATGCGTGCCGCGGGCGTGGACACTGCCCTCAACGAGGTCGGCCTGCCGGTCGAGTTCCTCGAACACGGCACGCGCAGCCAGGTGCTCGAACGCGTGGGCCTGACCGCCCAGCAGATCACGCACGACGTCGTCGCCCAGGTCCTGGGCACCAAGGTGCCGTTTGCGCGCCCCTTGCCCGGCCAGGAACACCCCAGCACCGGCAGCATCCCGCAGCTGTAGCCAGCACATCCGTTGAGCACTACCCGTGGGCGCCACTGAATCCGGCGCCGGACGGCCCAGGAAGGAACTGGCATATGAGTGGAATTATCAGAGTTTACAAGCGCGACGAAGAGGGCACCCTGCACTTCAGGGAGGCCTGGTTTGATGAGGACTACAGCCAGTTCGTGATGAACCACGGCGTCGTCGGACACCAGAGCAAGACGGACGAGACGGACGTCGCGGACGCGGAGGCCGCGGAGCGCCTCATGGACGCCTTCGCGGCGCAGTGCGCCGAGGACGGCTACGCCGAAATTCCGGCGGAGGAACAGTCCTGGGTAGTGGCCCAGTACGCGCTCAAGACCAAAGAGGGGACCAGCCGCGACCGGTACCTCGAGGAAAAAGCCAAAGACGCCCTGATCAGCCATCTGGCCTGGCGGGGCCTGGGGATCGTGGACCGCAGCGAATTTTCCGACGCCCGGCTCAACATCTTCTGCCTCACCCCGGACGTGAATAAGACGGTCAACGCCATCAAGGTCTGCGTCCGCGGCGAAGACCTCGACTTCACCAAACTGAGCATTGGCGCCGCGCCGTTTGGCGAGGATACTTTCAAGCTCAAGCACTCGCCGAAGCCGGCAAACGGCTTCACGCTGTAGGCAGCACGGGCAAGGAGCCGGGCACGGCTCACACCAGTTTGGGGGCACGGACTGAAAGGCAACGCAATGACGCGCAAACCCTCGAAACCAGGCTGCACCCCGCTGCCCGCGGGACTCGCGGCGCCGGCGCGAAAGTCGCTCGCGCACGCGGGGGTCGAGACCCTCGAACACCTCGTGCAGCTTGGCCGGCGCCGGCTTGCCGGGATGCCGGGCGTCTGCCCTCGCACCCTCGCGCAGCTCCAGGACGCCATGGACGAGCACGGGCTGAAGCTGCCGGCAGGGTAGCGCGGGCCCGCTGTCCGCCGCCCGCGGCGGCCTGGCCGGGGCACCCGCCGGGGCGATATAGGCTAAAACCATGACTGAATACCGCCGCGTTGGAAATTCCGGACTGTCCGTCTCTGTCGTGGGACTTGGCTGCAACAACCTGGGCCGGTCCGGGACCGTGACCGAATCGCAGGAAGGCACCGACGCCGTCGTGCATGCGGCGCTCGACGCCGGGATCACCTTCTTTGACGTCGCGGACGCCTACGGCCGCGAGCCCGGCCTCAGCGAGTCAATGCTCGGCAAGGCCCTCGGTTCCCGCCGCGACGATGCGGTCATCGGCACGAAGTTCGGCATGGACATGCGCGGCGCCAACGGCGAGGACTTTGGTGCGCGCGGATCCCGCCGCTACATCATCAAGGCGGCGGAGGCCTCGCTGCGCCGGCTCGGCACGGACTGGATCGACCTCTACCAGTTCCACACCCCGGACCCGCTCACGCCCATCGACGAGACGCTCTCGGCCCTCGACGACCTCGTCACCAGCGGCAAGGTCCGCTACATCGGCCACTCCAACCGGGCCGGCTGGCAGATCGCCGAGGCTGAGTACGTGGCACGCGCCCGCGGGGGAGCCCGCTTCATCTCCAGCCAGAACCACTACAACCTCCTGGACCGGCGCGCCGAACTCGAGGTGACCCCTGCGGCCGAGGCCTACGGCCTGGGCGTCCTGCCGTACTTCCCGCTCGCCAACGGCCTGCTGACCGGCAAATACTCCGCCGGCCGGGCCCCCGAGGGAAGCCGGCTCAGCCACACCCGCACCAACCTGGTCCACGACGCCGACTGGGAACAGCTGGGTGCCTTCGGCAAGTTCGCCGCCGACCGCGGGCTCAACGAAGTCCAGGTGGCCTTCTCCTGGCTGGCCGCCCAGCCGTCCGTCAGCAGCGTCATCGCCGGCGCCACCACGCCGGAGCAGGTGCGCCAGAACGCCGCCGCCGTGGCCTGGAAACCCAGCCACGCCGACCTCGCCGAGCTGGACGACCTCTTCCCGCGCACGCCCAAGGTGGCGCTGTTCTGAACGGTCCAGGTCTGAACACTGATCGTATGAACAGTGCTGGTCTGAACAGTGCTGCAAGCGCCCGGGCGGCGGTACCTGCCGTGACGCATTCGATCCTGATGGACGTCGACACTGGGATCGACGACGCCCTGGCCCTGGTCTACCTGCTGTCCCGGCCCGAGGTCCACGTCCAGGCGATCACGTGCACCGCCGGGAACGTCGGGGCCCGTCAGGTGGCGCTGAACAACTTGGCCCTGCTGGAGCTCTGCGGCCGCGAGGGCATCGAGGTGGCCATCGGCGCCGAGGTCCCGCTGGAGATCCCGCTGGTCACCACCGAGGAGACCCACGGGCCGCAGGGCATCGGCTATGCCGAGCTGCCGCCGCCGCGCCAGCAGATCTCGGCGCGGCACGCCGTCGACGTCTGGGTCGAGGAGGTGCGGGCGCACCCGGGGGAGCTCACCGGCCTGATCACCGGACCGCTGACCAACTTCGCCCTGGCCCTGCGCCGGGAACCGGAACTTCCCCGGCTGCTCAAGGGACTTGTGATCATGGGCGGCAGCTTCTACTACCAGGGCAACACCACCCCTACGGCCGAATGGAACACCTCGGTGGATCCGCATGCCGCCAAGGAGGTGTTTGCCGCCTACCGGGGCCTGCCCGAGGACAAACTGCCGATCTTGTGTGCCCTGGAAATGACCGAGCGGATCGAGATGCACCCGGAGCACCTGCGCCGACTTGGCGAGGCCGCCGGTGCACCGGAGCCCGAACTCGTCCTCCCGGAGCAGTCCGAAGGCCAGCGGAGCCAGTCCGGGAACCCCCTCGTCGCTTGCCTGTCCGACGCCCTGCGCTTCTACATGGAATTTCACCGCCTCTATGACCAAGGCTATGTGGCGCACGTGCACGACGCCTTCGCGGCCTGCGCTGCAGCGGGGCGCACACCGTTCGCCACCCGGCTGGCCACGGTCGACGTCGAAACGGATTCGCCCCTGCTGATCGGCACCACGGTGGCCGATTTCCGCGGGCTGTGGGGGTTGGCGCCGAACGTCAGGATCGTCTCTGACAACAACCCCGGGCAGTGCTTCGACGAACTGATTTCCTCGATCGGCGCCCTTGCGCGCGCGGTGGGCCCCCGGGCGCCGGTGGCCTGAAACCGGACAGTACGGCTGGGCCAATGCGGGGAGTGCCCGGACGGGTCTGCAGATCGCTAGAATGGTCGCCGCTCGCTAGGATGGTAGCTGCGCCGAGGTGACATGAGGCGGAACTTGTTGTACCCAGCCAAAGGAACACCCCTCATGTCACAGCCAGCCCTCACCATCATTGCCCCTGGACAGGCGGCCGGCCGCAGGCGCCGCCTGCTCGAAATCGCCGGCGCCGCCGCGATCGCCGCCACCTACATCTTCCTGGTGCTGACCCAGCCCGCTGACATTGCCAACGGCCCGGCCAGCTTCTCCGCCCTCGTTGCCCTCGGCGGCTTCCTGCTCGGCGCTGTGCTGCTGATTGTGGCCGTCCTGCCGGCGCTGCCCACCTCCACCGTGGTCCTCATCCCGGTGGCGCTGGTCCTGAACGTGGTCCTCGGACAGCTGATGGGCAGCACGGGCCTGCCGTTCTACATTGACGCGATCGGCACCGTCCTGATCGCCGTCCTCGCCGGACCCGCAGCGGGTGCCGCCACGGGCGCGCTGAGCAGCATCGTCTGGTCCTTCTTCAACCCCACCGTTCTGCCGTTCGCCGCCGGTGCCGCCCTGATCGGATTCCTCGCCGGCATGGCCGCGCGCGGCGGGCTGTTCCGCCGCTTCTACCTCGCCCCCGTCGCCGGCTTCGTCACCGGCATCCTGGCCGGCGTCGTCTCCGCCCCGATCGCCGCGTTCGTCTTTGGCGGCACGTCAGGGCTGGGTACCGGGGCGATCGTCAGCGCCTTCCGCGCCATGGGGGATACCCTCCTGGCCGCCATCACCAAGCAGGCACTGATTTCCGACCCCATGGACAAGGCGATCGTTTTCACCATCGCGGCGCTGCTCGCCTACGCCCTGCCCCGCCGCACCACCTTCCAGTTCCCCTTCGTGCGGCGCTACCGGGTACTCGCCGGCAAGGCCCCGGCAGCGCCGGACGCCTGAGCCCCGCTGCGGCTGGGACACCCGACCCTGCGACACTGCCACAGCGACACTGACCCTGAGACACTGACACAGCGACCATGACACCGCGACTGCACCCCTTCACCGCGCTGACCCTCGCCGTATGCGCCGCCGTCGTCACGACGGCGGCCGCCTATTGGCCGCTGTCTGTCGCCGTGGCCCTCGCCGCGGTGATCCTTGCCGCCCGCCATGGCATTGCGGGGCGCGTCCTGCCCGCAGGAGCCGTGATCCTGACACCCCTGTGCCTGTCCCTGCTGGTGCTGCACGGCCTCTTCTTCCCTGAGGGCCAGACCGTGCTGGCCCAGTGGGGCCCGGCGAGGGTCACGGCCGAGGGTCTGGGCTTCGCGCTGGAGCTGGGAACCCGGACCACGGCCTGCGTGCTGGTATTCCTGCTCTTTTCCTTCACCGTGAGCGTCCCCGACCTCGTCTCCGCCCTCGCCGGGCGCAGGATCCCACCGCAGTTCGGCTTCGTCCTGGCGTCCACGCTCACCCTCCTGCCCGCCGTCGCGGGCCGCCTGGACCGGATCCGGCAGGCCCAGGAAACCCGCGGGATGGTGGTCGGACGCGGCCTGCTGTCCCGCCTCGGCACCCTCCGTCTGCAGATGGTGCCGCTGGTCCTGGCCCTGATTGACGACGCCGGAAGCCGCGCCCAGGCGCTCGACGCCCGCGGCTTCGGCAGCCCGGGGCCCCGGACCAGCTACCGCGAAGTCGCCGACCCGCCCGCCCAGCGGCTATGCCGGGCAGCCGCACTGGTATTCGCGGCGGCCGCCGTCGCCGGGCGGATTGTGGCCTCCTGGCCTGCCGGGGCGGTGTCATGACGGCCACCACCCGCACGGCGCTTCAGATCCGGATCGAGGCGTTCACGTTCCACGGCGATGACACCCCGGTGCTGAGGGATGCCGCACTCTCGGTCACGTCGGGTTCCCTGACCGCCGTCCTGGGCGGGTCCGGGAGCGGAAAATCCACGCTGGGCAAACTGTTGGCCGGCTGGCTCCGGGCCGGTCACGCCGGACAATTCCGCGGCAGCCTGGAGCTTGGCGGCACGGTGCTGGAATTCCGCGGCGTGCCCGAGGACCCCCGGATCAACCCCGCCGAGTGGTCGCGCCGCGTGGCCTTCGTTCCGCAGGACGCCGCGGCGATGCTCTCCTCGGTGCGCGCCACGGTCGCGGAGGAGCTGGCCTTCGGCCTGGAAAACCGCGCGACGGCCCGGGAGGACATGCTCCGCGCGGTGGAGCGCACCGCCGCCCGCACCGGACTCTCTCACCTGCTGGACCGGGACCCGGCCACGCTCTCCGGCGGGGAGCTGCGCCGGCTCGCCGTGGGCTGCGCCGTCATCACGGAACCGGACGTGCTCATCCTGGACGAGCCGCTGGCATCGCTGGACGCGGCCGGAGCCGCGCAAGTCGAGGCCCTGGTCCGCAGCCTCTGCGGCGCCGGGACCGGCGTCGTCCTCCTGAGCCAGGCAGCCGACGGGCTCGCCGGGGAAGCCACGCACTGGACGATTCTTGACGCTCAGACCGGGCCCGACGGCAGGAGGATCACCGCTGCCGGGACGGTCACCGCTGCCGGGACGCCGGCGCAGCTGGCGGGCTCGGCCGAACTGGAGCGCGCCGGAGTGATTGGCGTAGGCGGGCCCGGCGGCATTGGGCCGAGCGGTATTGGGTCCGGCGTCCTGGGGGCCAGTGGGTCCGGCGTCGCCGCCGGCGCCCGCCATCCCGGGCCGGTGCCTGCCGCGGCGCCCGGTCCCGGCCCGGCATCGCTGGAACTGCGCGGGGTTGGGTTCGGCTACGCTCGGGACCCGCGTCGGCACGGCACCGGCGCGCAGGACCGGGTCCTCCGGGACGTGGATTTCGCCGTGCGCCCGGGCGAGATCATCGCCGTGACCGGGCTCAACGGCGCCGGCAAGTCGACACTGCTGCGCCACTTCAATGGACTGCTCCGGCCCTCGGCCGGGGACGTGCTGGTCTGCGGGCGCAGCATTGCCGGCGAGCCGGTGGGAAAGGTCGCGGCCTCCGTGGGCCTGTTGTTCCAGCACCCCCGGGACCAGCTTTTCGAACGCACCGTCCTGCGGGAAGCCGCGTTCGGACTCCGGCAACTGTCCGGAAAGGCCGGCGCCGAGGGCAAGGCCCGGGCCGCGCTGGCCGCGGTGGGCCTGTCCGGTACCGAGGAGGCACACCCGGCCGAGCTGTCCGCCTCCCGGCAGCGGCTGCTCGCCCTGGCCACGGTCCTCGCCCGCGAACCGGCGGTGGTGGCCCTGGACGAACCGACCGTCGGGCTGGACCGGCACGGCCTCGAGGCGCTGCAGGGCGCCGTCGACCGCGCCGCCGCGCGGGGCGCCGCCGTCGTCATGGTCACCCACGACCTGGACTACGCACGGAGGAACGCGCACCGCGTCCTGGAACTCAGCGGCGGGAGCCTGCGGGAAATCTGACTGGGGCCGCGGGGTAGGCACCGAATCCAACGCGCAATGCATGACGCGCAATGTATATTGCTTGGAGTTTCCGCGGGCCTGGTCCTGGACAGCAGGATCTATTCCGCGGACGCGGTCTTTCGCGTTCCAGCCTTTCATCTCAACACCGCAGACATCGAGGCTGCCCACGTCATGGCGCCGCCGGGATGCCCGGCCACTCTCCCGAAAGCAGCGCCGCCGCCCGGACCAAAGTCCGGGCGGCGGCGCCAACAAAAGCGAGCGGTGAAGCCTGGCTTTAGGCCGGCTCTGACGCCACGCCCGGGGCCAGGAACTTCTTGCCGTTGACCCGTTCCGAGGCGCCCACCCGGTCCAGATACGGGGTGATCCCGCCCAGGAACATCGGCCAGCCCGCGCCGAGGATCATGCAGAGGTCAATGTCCTCGGGACCGGCCACAACGCCTTCCTCGAGCATCAGCCCGATTTCCTCCGCCAGGGCGTCCTGCGTCCGGCGCAGCACCTCCTCGCCGGTGGACGGGGTGCTGCCAAAGGACATCAGCGCCAGGGTTTCGGCCGGTATGAACGGCTTGCCGTCCGGGCCCGGCACCGGTGTGCCGTTCTGCACGGCCCAAATGGACGTCACACCGTTGTCGATCAGCACCTGCAGGTTCGCCGAGACCCTGAAGCGGTCCCCGAACGCCGTGTGCAGCGATTCCTGGACATGCTGCGCCACGGGCAGGCCCACCATGGCGCCGAGCACAAAGGGCGTCATGGGCAGGCCCATCGGCCGCAGCGCGTTATCGGCCACGTCGGCGGCGGTGCCCTCGTCGAAGGCCGCGGTGACTTCACCCATGAGGCGCAGCAGGACGCGGTTGACCACAAACGCGGCGGCATCCCTGACCAGCACCGCCGACTTCTTGAGCCCCTTGGCGAGCTCGAACGCGGTGGCCAGCACGGCGTCGTCGGTCTTCGGTGCCCGCACGATCTCCAGCAGCGGCATCACGGCCACCGGATTGAAGAAGTGGAAGCCGACCAGGCGCTCGGGGTGCTCAAGGTCCTCCGCCATCGCGGTGACGGACAGCGAGGACGTGTTGGTCGCGAGGATGCACTCTTCCGAGACGATCGCCTCGACTTCCTTGAAGACCTGCTTCTTGACGTTGAGTTCCTCGAAGACGGCCTCAATGACGAAGTCGGCGTCGGCGAAGGCCTCCTTCGAAACTGATCCCGTGACGAGCGCGCGGGTGCGGTTGGCGGCGTCGGGGCTGATCCGGCCCTTCGCCAGCAGCTTCTCCACCTCGGCGTGGACGTAACCCACGCCCTTGTCCACGCGGGCCTGGTCGATGTCCGTGAGGACCACGGGTACTTTGAGCTGGCGGGCGAAGAGCAGGGCGAGCTGGCTGGCCATCAGGCCGGCACCGACGACGCCGATCTTCGTCACCGGGCGCGCAAGCTTGCGGTCCGGGGCGCCGGCTGGACGCTTGGAGCGGCGCTGCACGAGGTCCAGGAAGGCGTACACCGTGGAGCGGAACTCGTCGGTCTGCATGAGGTCGGCGAGCGTCTCGCATTCGAGCTCAGCGGACTGCGCCTGGGTCAGGGTGCGGTTGGCCTCCATGACGTCCAGGACCTTGGCGGGCGCCGGGGAAGCGTTGGAGGTCTTGGCCTCCACGAAGGCGCGGCCCTTGGCGACGGCGGCCGCCCAGCGGGCGGCGACCTCCGGAGCGGACGGGTCCACGGCGTTCGCCCGCTCCGGCGCCACGGCACCGGCAATGACTTTCGCGGCCCACGCCAGGGACTGTTCCACGAAGTCGGCCGGCTCGAACATCGCGTCCGCCATGCCCAGCTGGTAGGCCTGCGGCCCGGTGAGCGTGCGGTTGTTGCTCAGCGGGTTTTCGATCATGACCTTGAGGGCGTTCTCCGGCCCGATCAGCCGCGGCAGGATGTGGACCCCGCCCCAGCCAGGGATGAGTCCGATGAACGCCTCGGGAAGGGCCAGAGCGCCGGCGCCGGTAGAGACCGTGCGGTAGGTGGACTGCAGCGCGATCTCCAGGCCGCCGCCCAGGGCCAGTCCGTTGATGAATGCGAAGCTCGGCACGCCGAGGTTCGCGAGGGTGGCGTAGACGTCGTGGCCGAGCTGGGCCATCCACAGGCCCTGTTCGCGTCCGCTGACGGACTTGACCGTGGAGAGGTCGGCGCCGGCCACGAGGAAGTACGGCTTGCCGGTGACGCCGACGCCGGCAATCTCGCCCCGGGCGGCGCGTTCCTTCAGTCCTTCCAGGACCGTGCCGAGCTCGATCAGGGTGTTGGGTCCGAGGGTGGTGGGCTTGGAGTGGTCCAGGCCGTTGTCGAGGGTGACCAGCGCGAAGATGCCGGGGCTTTTGCCGTCAGTCGTCTCCCCACCGTCGACGGGCGGCAGTTCGATGTCCTGGACGTAGGAGTGGGTGACCGTTTCGTTGGGGAAGAGTTCTGCAAGCTTGCGGAAATCAGCGGCGCTCATGCTGTGGCTCCAGTCTCGGTGGTCGTGGTCTCTGCGTGCTGTGCTGCTGTGTTGTGCATTTCTCTGCCAGGTGCTTCGGTGCCGTAATCTGCGTGATGCGGGTTCTCCCAGATTACGGTGGCGCCCATGCCCAGGCCGATGCACATCGTGGTCATGCCAAAGCGGACGGAGGGGTCCTCCTCGAACTGCCGGGCCAGCTGGTTCATCAGCCTGACCCCCGAGGACGCCAGCGGGTGCCCGACGGCGATCGCGCCGCCATAGCGGTTGACGCGGGGGTCGTCGTCGGCGATCCCGAAATGGTCCAGGAAGCTCAGGACCTGGACGGCGAAGGCCTCATTGATTTCGAAGAGCCCGATGTCCCCGATGCCGAGTCCGGCGTTCTTGAGTGCCTTCTCGGTGGCCGGGACCGGGCCGATGCCCATGACCTCGGGTTCGACGCCGGCGAAGGCATAGCTCACCAGGCGCATCCTGACCGGCAGCCCGAGTTCCTCGGCGGCATCGGCGGAGGCCAGCAGGGCTGCGGTGGCGCCGTCGTTCAGGCCCGCGGCGTTGCCCGCCGTGACCCGGCCGTGGGCGCGGAACGGCGTCTTAAGCGTGGCCAGGTCCCCGAGCGAGGTCCCCGGGCGCGGGGGTTCGTCCACGGTGTTGACGGTCCAGCCCTGGCCCGGCTTCATCGTGGCGACGGGTACGAGGTCGGGCTGGATCTGGCCGTTGGCGTAGGCTGCGGCGAGCTTGTCCTGCGAGGCGACGGCGTAGGCGTCTGTGCGGTTCTTGGTGATGGCCGGGAAACGGTCGTGCAGGTTCTCGGCCGTGTTGCCCATGTTCAGCGCGGCCGGGTCCACGATCCGTTCGGACATGAAGCGCGGGTTGGGGTCGGCGCCGGCGCCCATCGGGTGGTTGCCCATGTGTTCCACGCCGCCGGCGATCACGACGTCGTACGCGCCGAAGCCGATGCCGCTCGCCGTCGTGGTGACGGCGGTCATGGCGCCGGCGCACATGCGGTCGATCGCGAAGCCGGGCACGGTGCGGGGGAGTCCGGCCAGCAGGGCGGCTGTGCGGCCGATGGTCAGACCCTGGTCGCCCGTCTGGGTGGTGGCGGCGATCGCGACCTCGTCGACTCGGTCCGCCGGAAGCGAGGGGTTGCGGCGCATCAGTTCGCGGATGCACTTGACCACGAGGTCGTCGGCGCGGGTGCCCGCGTAGATGCCCTTGTCGCCGGCGCGGCCGAACGGGGTGCGGACGCCGTCGACAAAGACGACGTCGCGCACGGTCCTGTTTCTTCCGCTGCTCGGGTTTGCGCTGCTGGGTTTTCCGCTGGTGCGGGCTTGGCTCACGGCGTACTCCTCATTGAGACATGGTGCCGGAACCGCGCTAGCGGCAAAAAGCCCTGTGGCAGGGGTTGCCACAGGCGGGAGGGTTCCGAACGACATCATGCATCATGTTACTCGCCAGTAACATAGCTGGCAAGGAGGAGATGAGCGGCCCCGGAAGGAGCCGCTAGACCGTGGAACCCGACGGCGCCTCCGCGGCGGCCTTGGGTTCCTTCGCGGGCAGCGGCTCGGGGTGCAGGAAAGCCTCGGCAATGAGCGGAGCCGTGATTTCGATCTGCCACTGGCGCGCCCCGAGGTTCGCCAGTTCCTCGGCCACGCCTTCCTCGCTGCATTCTGCCGGTGGACGCCAGGCGACCCGCCGAAGATAGTCCGGGGTCAGCAGGTTTTCCACCGGCAGGTTCAGTTCCTCGGCCTTGGCCTGGAGTTTCGGACGGGCGGTGGCGAGCCTGGCGGCCGCCTCCGGGTCCCGGTCCGCCCAGACGCGCGGGGGCGGGGGAGCGTTGGTGGGCAGGTGCAGCGGCGGCAGGTCCTCCAGGGCCCGGGCCACGCCGATGCAGCGCAGCCAGCGGGGGGCTTCCCGCTGTGCGGCGCGGCCGTGGAAGCCCTTGGTGCCCAGGAGCTGGGGGACCGTGGAGGGCATCGCCTTGGCCGCGGCGACGAGCGCGGAGTCGGGGATCAGCCGGCCGGGGGCGACGTCACGTTTCTGGGCCAGGGAATCGCGTTCCAGCCACAGCTCCCGGACTGCGGCCAGTTGGCGGCGGTCCCGGATCTGGTGCAGCCCGGACGTCTTGCGCCACGGATCAACGCGCGGCGGGGCCTGTCCGGCTTCGAGGATGGCGGCGAATTCCTGCTCGGCGTATTCCAGCTTCTCGTCCGCCACGAGCAGCTCAATCAGTTCCTCGCGCAGCTCGGTCAGGACTTCGACGTCGAGCGCGGCGTAGCGCAGCCACGGTTCCGGCAGGGGGCGGGTGGACCAGTCGGCGGCGGAGTGTTCCTTCGCCAGGCCGAAGCCCAGGAGCTGTTCGATCACGGCGGCGAGGCCCACCCGGGGCAGCCCGGCCAGGCGGGCGGCGAGCTCGGTGTCGAAGAGTTTGTCCGGCCACATGCCGAGTTCGGACAGGCAGGGCAGGTCCTGGCTGGCGGCGTGCAGGATCCATTCGACGCCGCGCAAAGCGTCATTGATGATGCTGAGGTCCCCGAAAGGTTCGGGATCGATCAGCCAGGTTCCGGAGCCTTCGCGCCGGATCTGGACCAGGAAGGCGCGCTGGCCGTAGCGGAACCCCGAGGCGCGCTCCGCGTCCACGCCCGCAGGGCCGTGGCCGGCGGCGAGGGCCGCGGCGCAGCGTTCGAGTCCGGACTGGGTTTCAATGACCAGCGGCACGCCGTCGCGGGGAATGTCGAGGTCGATCACTTCAGGGACCAGGCTGTCGAAGCCTTCCACGGTGATGTGGGCTGTGGTGTCAGCAGCCTCGGCCGTGGTGCGACTGGCGCCGGCCGTGCTGATTTCCGGATTCTGAGGGGTCATGGTCTCTACAGTTTACCGACAACATGGCGTATAGGGCCGTGACCGCGGCCGAACAGGGGCCTCATGCGTGTCCGCGGGGGCGGCGGGGAAGGGCCGTGACGCCCTCGGGCAGGGGCGGCAGCCCGGCGAAGGTGCAGACCATGTCCGACCACGCCTCCAGGTGCGAGGTGATGTCCGGGGTGGCCGGGGTCCAGGAGGCCCGGAGCTCAATGTCGATTGAATTCGGCCGGTCCGACAACGTTCCAAAGCTCTCCGAGAGCACCCGGGTGGCGGTGCCGCCGGCGGAGCGGTACGGGGCCTGATGGTTTTCCAGCGCTTCTACCAGCCAGGTCCACGCCACGGACCCCAGGAGTTCGTCGTTGCCCATCTCGGGTTCCAGCTGGGCGCGGATGTAGGTGACGATCCGGAATTCCCCGTCCCATACGGCAGAGCCGTCGGGATCGTGGAGCAGAATGAAGCGGCCAGTGGCCAGCTCGACGTCGTCGCTGCCGGACGCCCGTGCCAGCGCCGCGGCGGCCGGGCCGTGGACCGGTCCGCCGGCGGGGGAGTCGCCCGGGCCGATCACTTCCGCGCCCAGGGCCACCGCGAACGGTGCCAGCCGGGACGGGGCCGGAATTTCGTCCAGGTGCAGCTCGCTGCGGCACCGTGCCTGCCGAAGGGTCCCCAGGGCGAAGAGGAAATCTGCCGGAACCTGATCGAGGGAGCTCACCTTGGAAGGTTATGCAACGGCCGGAGCCCTGCCCGGCAGGCTCGCCGCCGGGCAGGGGAAGCGTTGCACGGCTCAGGCAGCGGCGAGCTCGCGCTTGATGGCCGCAATGAAGGAATCAACGTCGTCCTCGGTGGTGTCGAAGGAGCACATCCAGCGGACCTCGCGGGCCGCCTCGTTCCAGTCGTAGAAGCGGAAGGACTTGCGCAGCCGGTCCGCGACACCGGCAGGCAGGACGGCGAAGACGCCGTTGGACTCGGTCTTCTGCGTCAGTTCGACGCCGGGGATCGCCTCGACGCCGGCGCGCAGCCGGGCGGCCATGGCGTTGGCGTGCGAGGCCGAGCGCAGCCACAGCTCACCCTCGAGGAGGGCAATGAACTGGGCGGACATAAACCGCATCTTGGAGGCCAGCTGCATGTTCATCTTGCGCAGGTAGACCAGGCCGTGTGCGGCCTCCGGGTTCAGGGCGACCACAACCTCGCCGAACAGCAGGCCGTTCTTCGTGCCGCCGAAGGAGAGGATGTCCACGCCGGCGTCACGGGTAAAGGCCCGCAGCGGGACCCCCAGGTGGGCGGCGGCGTTGGCCAGCCGGGCACCGTCCATGTGCAGCTTCATGCCCTTTGCGTGGACATGCTCAGCGATGGCCCGGACCTCGTCCGGGGTGTAGCAGGTACCGAGCTCGGTGGTCTGGGTGATGGACACGGCCAGCGGCTGGGCGCGGTGCTCATCGCCCCAGCCCCAGGCTTCCTGGTCGATCAGTGCGGGGGTGAGCTTGCCGTCGGTGGTGGGGACCTGCAGCAGCTTGATGCCGCCGATCCGCTCCGGTGCACCGTTTTCGTCCATGTTGATGTGGGCGGTGGAAGCGCAAATGACCGCACCCCAGCGCGGGAGGAGCGACTGCAGGGACAGGACGTTGGCTCCGGTGCCGTTGAACACCGGGAAGCACTCGATGCCTTCGCCGAAGTGCTCTTCCATCAGCTGCTGCAGGCGCGCGGTGTAATCGTCCTCGCCGTAGGAGACCTGGTGGCCTTCGTTGGCGGCGGCCAGGGCCGCGAGGACTTCCGGGTGCACGCCGGAATAGTTGTCCGAGGCGAAGCCGCGGACGGAGGGATCGTGGAGCCGCACCGCAGTGCCGGCAGGGACAGTTTCAACTGTGCTGGTCATCGTTTTGCTCACGCTTTCAGTCTAAGAGGTCGGGCCGCCCGGGCTAAGCCCGGGGCCCTGGATCGGGGCCCAGACCCTGTGCCACAGACGCTGGGGTCCAGGATCAGGGCCGCGGAATCAGGGATGTTCAGCGGCTGAGCAGCAGCCGCTGGCCGTTCAGGTCGCCGGCAGGAGCGTTGAAGAGTCCCGCTGCGGCAGCCGCCAGGTCAGCCACGTCCGTGAAGCCCGGGAACTTGCGGTCCGGGGCCTTGGCCCGCATTTTCGCGTCAACGAGGGCTTTCACCACGAAAATGACGGCGGCGCTCCGTAGCGCGGCGCTGTCCTGTCCGGCGTTGTCCTGTTGCGCCCTGTCCTGCTCTGGAGTGCCTGTGCTGGTGGCATTGCCCGCGGCGTGGACCCGGCGGAAGCCGTCAGCGACCGCCAGCGTCCAGGCCTCGGCGGCCGCCTTGGCCGCGGCGTAGCTCGCCCCCGCCGCCGTCGGGGCGCTTACCGCCGTGGAGGACACCATGGCGAAGCGTCCTGCCTCAGAGGCGGCGAGGTCGTCGAAGAAGACGCGCGTAACGTTCCGCAGGGTCGTGACGGCGTTGCGCTCCAGGAAGTCCCAGTCGTCGTCGCTCTGGTCGGTGATGCCTTTCGCGCCGCGCCAGCCGCCCACCAGGTGGATAACGCCGTCGACGCGTCCGGCCAGGCCGGCAATGCTTTCCCGCAGGGCGCGGACGTCGGCCAGGCTGGCGAGGTCGCAGGCGAGCGGCGTGACGCCGTCGCCGGCCTCGGCGGCGGCTGCCTCGATGCGCGCGGCATCCGATCCGACCGTGAAGACCCTGTGGCCGGCGCCGCGCAGGGCGCGGGCCGTCGCGATTCCCGACGGCCCGCTGCCCCCCGTGACCAGCACGTTCAAAGTGCGTCCGGCACTCATCCGGCGTTCAGGGCCTGGGTGCCGCCGGACTCTGATCCCGTGTCAGTGCCGGTATCTGTGCTGATGTCTGACGACCCGGTGATGCCGGCAGTGGATTCGATGACGGGCCGCATCTTCTTCTCCAGCGCCTCGTAGAACATGGAGAGCGGGAACTCGTCGTCGAGGACCTGGTCCGTGAGGCCGCGGGGCGGACCGTCCAGGGGGAGGGCGTCGGGACCCTTGGCCCAGACCGAGGCCGGGTTAGGCGTGACCGTGCCAGAGATGAGCTCGTAGGCGGCGAGCCAGTGGGCCATCTTGGGGCGGTCGATCGAGCGCCAGTACAGTTCCTCGATCTTCGCGCCGAGTTCAACCACGACGTCGGCAGCCTCGTCCCAGTCGATGCTGAGTTTGCTGTCGGTCCAGTGCAGGACGTGGTGCTGGTGCATCCAGGCGAAGAGCAGCTGGCCGCCAAGGCCGTCGTAGTTCCGCACGCGCGTGCCGGTGATGGCGAAGCGGAAGATGCGGTCGAAGATCACGGCGTACTGGACCAGCTTGGCGTGCCGGCGGGCCTCCGGGTCAGCGTCCTCGTCCTTCTCGATCTTCACGGATTCGCGGAAGGCGGTGAGGTCGCAGCGCAGTTCCTCCAGTGAGTAGAGGAAGAACGGCATGCGCTGCTTGATCATGAACGGGTCGAAGGGCAGGTCGCCGCGCATGTGGGTGCGGTCGTGGATCAGGTCCCACATGACAAAGGTTTCCTGCGTCAGCTGCTGGTCCTCCAGGAGCCCGGCGGCGTCCTCGGGCAGCTGCAGGGAGGTGATCTCGGCGGCGGCGCGCAGGACGCGGCGGAAGCGTGCGGCCTCGCGGTCGGCGAAGATCGCGCCCCACGTAAACGTCGGGGTCTCGCGGACCGCGACGGTCTCGGGGAACAGGACTGCGGAGTTCGTGTCGTAGCCCGCGGTGAAGTCGAGGAACCGGATCGGGACGAAGAGCTTGTTGGAGTATTCGCCGGCTTCCAGGCCGCCGATGAATTCCGGCCAGATGACCTCGATCAGCACGGCCTCGACGAGGCGGCTGCTGCTGCCGTTCTGGGTGTACATCGGGAACACGACCAGGTGCTGGAGTCCGTTGACCCGGTGCTGCTGCGGCTGGAACGCCTGCAGGGAATCCAGGAAGTCCGGGACCCCAAAGCCGCCATCGGCCCAGCGGTCAAAGTCGGTGACCAGCAGTTCCAGGTAGTTCGCGTCGTGCGGGAAGGACGGGGCCAGGGCCGCGACCGCCGCGGTGATGGTTGCGACGTGGCCGGCCGCGGCTTCGTGGGCTTCGGCATCCGGCACGGATCCGTCCTGGACCTGGAGGGCGCGCAGGGCGGTGGCGGCAGCCTTGAGCCGCAGCCATTCCTGGTTGCCGGCGGTGATCGGGGCGGGGGCGGTAAGAGCGGTCGTGGTCATCGTCGACGGTCGCCTTTCTGTTTGCTGTGGAGCGTGTCGCTGGATCTAAATCGAGCGTAGCAAGCAAGCAGAGACTCTAATGCAAAATTGTCTCGAGCATAAGAAAGTCTGTGGCAAGTGATTCTGAAAAGCCGTTCCAGCGGAAGGAGAGGCAGGGCTGCGGGCTACTGCCCGGCGTCGTCCGCGGGAACCAGCTTCAAGGAAACCGAGTTGATGCAGAAGCGCTGGTCCGTGGGGGTGCCGTAGCCCTCGCCGTCGAACACGTGCCCCAGGTGGGAATCACAGGTGCTGCAGCGGACTTCCACCCGGTCCATGCCCATGGTGCGGTCATGGATGTAGCGAACGGTGCCCTCGGCGAGGGGCGCCCAGAAGGACGGCCAGCCGCAGTGCGAGTCGAACTTTTCGTTGCTGGTGAAGAGTTCGGCGCCGCAGGCCCTGCATTTGTAGACACCGCGGGTGTGGGTGTCCCAGTATTCGCCGGTGTACGGCCGCTCGGTGCCTGCCTGGCGGAGCACGCGGTACTCCTCGGGCGTCAGTTCCTCGCGCCACTGGGCGTCCGTCTTTTCGACGGGCGTTCCGGTCGGAGTCTGGTCAAGGGCCGTGGCGGCGGGGTCGGCTGTGGGGTCGGTGGCGGGCACTGCCGAGGGCATGGATTTAGGCCTGTTAAAGATACTCATAGCCTCAATAACGCTCAGGAGTCCCCGATAAATCCCGAACCGGCGTACAGATGCAGGACGGGCAGCCCCAGCTTGTCCTGTGCCTTGGTGGCCCAGTCGGTGTGGAACGTGTCGGCCACGGCGTGCGGGCGGGTGATGACCACAGCCTGTCCGGCGCTGAGTTCCTTGACCTTGGCAACCAGGCCGTCAACGGCCTTGCCCTCGACGACTTCGCCCGAGACGCCGCCGCCCAGACCGGCCAGCGCGGCCAGCGAGGCGGCCAGAGTGTCGGCTGCTTCGGCCCGCTCCTCGGCGGGATCCGAGTGTGCCGTCAGTTCACGGAAGGCCTTGGCGATTTCAAGCATGGAAAGGTTTTCCAGGAAATCCACCACCAGGTGTCGCTCGGTGTTGGCCGGCACCAGGATCAGCAGGGGCGCATCACCGCCGGCAATCAGGGTTTCAATATTGACGCGGTCATCCGCACCGAGGGGCTCTTCTGTCAAAATGACGATTGGATCACTCATGACCCCAGCCTAGTCGCGCTCGTGTTGACCTGCATCGTTGTGTCCCGCGGGACCCTGGCGTGTCTGTACCGGCCCGGCCGTGCGCCTGAAATCCCGCCAATGCCGTGGTTGGGCTGCGCTTCAGTAAGAATGGTGCCATGGCATCCTCCCTGCGCCTCCGCCCGGACCTCCGCCAGGCCGCTGCCCGGCGGGCCTCTGCCCGCAGAACAGCACTCCCCGTCGCGCCGGCCCCCGGCGGCGTGACGTCCGGGAGCGCCAAGTGGGCGGTGGGGGGCATCATCGGCGGCAGCGCCGCTGCGGGTGTGCTCGCCGCCGGCTCCTCCGCCCTCGCCCTCTACTTCGCCCGCCGCGTCATCACCCCGGCCCGGTTCCGGGCAGAGGACCAGGAAGTGCTGGCCGTCATCCGCGAGGGACGGGCGCTGCGGGTCATTTTCGCCGCCACCCCGGACGCCACGGTGGACGGGGTGTACGGTTTCTTCTTCGACGGCGGCCGCGGGCATGCGCGGATCGGCCGGATCCTGTCCTACTCCCCGGCCGAACGCACCGTGCTGCGCGAGGTCGAGCACGTCTACAGCGGGGACATGGCCACCGCCCGGCGCGGCTGGTGGAGCGGCGCGGCCTATCCGGATCCGGCCGCCCTGGGGTTTCCGGTGGAGGACGTGCTGATCGACGTCGACGCCGGGACCGCGCCGGCCTGGCTTGTCCGCGCCGCGCCGGCCGTGGCGGAGGATGTGGCCCCCGACGTGTGGGCGATCATGGTGCACGGGCGCGGGGCCACCCGGCAGGAAGGGCTGCGGGCCGTCCGGACCGCCAGGGAACTGGGCATGTCCAGTCTTCTGATCTCCTACCGCAACGACGGCCTGGCCCCGTCAGCCAGCGACGGGCGGTACGGCCTGGGCTCCACCGAATGGCGCGACGTCGAGGCCGCCATCGGCTACGCCGTGCAGCAGGGCGCCCGCGAGGTGGTTTTGTTCGGCTGGTCGATGGGCGGCGCGATCTGCCTCCAGACCGCTGACCTTTCCCGGCACCGCCACTTGATCCGGGCCATGGTCCTGGACGCGCCGGTGATCAACTGGGTCAACGTGCTGGCCCACCACGCGGAGCTGAACCGGATTCCGTCGTCCGTGGGCCGCTACGGACAACTCATGCTCGGCCACCGCCTGGGCCGGCGGCTGACCGGCCTGGCCGCGCCCGTCGACCTCAAAGCGATGGACTGGGTCTCGCGGGCCGTGGAGCTGAGGACGCCGACCCTCATTGTGCACAGCGTGGACGACGAGTACGTACCTTACGGGCCCTCCGCGGCGCTGGCCGAGAAAAACCCCGAGATGGTCACCTTCGAGCCCTTCGACAGGGCCCTGCATACCAAGGAATGGAACGTGGATCCGGAGCGCTGGGAGCGGCAGGTCTCGGCCTGGCTCCGGCAGCAGCTGGCGCCCCGCGCCAACCCCGGCGACCAGGAGCCTCCGGCCGGCAATGCCGCATTCAACTGACAGTTCACTGACAGAGATCATTGACAGTTCATTGACGGTTCGCTGACAGATCACGGCAGTGTTGTGCGCGACCATTGCCGTGCTCTGCCGTCTCGACATCTGGGGCCGGGTCAGTCGCGCCGGGTCCCGATCCTGGCGGTGCGGGCAGCCGTGAGCCGAATGAGCTCGGCCGGATCCAGTTCGATGTCCAGGCCGCGCCGTCCGCCCGAAACGAGGATGGTCTCCAGCGCCAGTGCGCTCTCATCCACCACCGTGGGGGAGGACTGGCGCTGGCCGAGCGGTGAGATGCCGCCGAGAACGTATCCGGTCCGCCGCTGCGCCGCGGCCGGATCGGCCATCTCTGCTTTCTTGCCGCCTAAAGCCGCGGCCATCGCCTTGAGGTCCAGGCTGCCGCTGACCGGCACGACGCCGACGGCGAGCCGGCCGTCGACGTCGACCATCAGGGTCTTGAAGACCCGGTCAGGGTCGACGCCGAGCACTTCCGCCGCTTCCAGGCCATAACTGGCCGCCGCGGGGTCATGGGTGTAGGGGTGGGCCACAAAGGGAACCCCGGCGGCCGCGAGTGCCGCGGTGGCCGGAGTTCCCTGCGAGGCGTGCTTGCGGGCCATGTTCTCTGGCTGTCCGGGCGCCGAAGGTCAGGACTGCGCCGACGGCTGGCGGTCTCCGGAGGCGACGACCTTGCGCTTGATCCGGCCCAGCATGGCGGTCATTCCGCGCATGCGCAGGGGAGTGATGGCCCGGGTCAGGCCCAACAGTTCGGGCATGTCGTCGGGGACGGCCAGGATTTCCGCGGCGCTGAGCCCGTCGAGTCCTTCGTGGAGCACTCCGGCGAAGCCGCGGGTGGTCGGGGCTTCCTTGGGTGCCTTGAAGTAGAGCCGGACGCGCTCAGGCGCGTCGCCGTCGGCCTGTTCCGTCTCGACGGTGAGGAACAGCGGCGTCTGGCACTCCACTACCTGCTCGAGCAGCTCCGGGTGGTCCCGGAGCCGCTCCGGAAGTTCCGGAAGCCCCTGCGAGAACTCAAGGAGCAGCTGCAGCCGCTCTGCTTCGGTCAGGGCCTGGAAATCGTCGACAATGTCCGCCAGTGCGGCGGGGAGGGCTGAAGTATTCATCACTCCCAGCTTACGCAGGCGCGCCGATTGTGTCCCTGTCAGGACCGGTCCCGCTCCACGGTCGCCGCGGCTAACGGCCGGCCGGAACCGCGCCGCGTTCGGCACCCTTGACGATCGGGACGCGCACGGCGTTGCCCCATTCGGTCCAGGAGCCGTCGTAGTTCCGCACGGTCTCAAAGCCCAGCAGGTACTTCAGCGCAAACCAGGTGTGGCTGGACCGCTCGCCGATCCGGCAGTACGCCACGACGTCGTCGCCTTCGTTCAATCCAGCCTCGCCGAGGTAGAGGGCCTCGAGCTCGCCGCGGTTCCGGTACGTGCCGTCGCCGGCCGCTGCGCGGGCCCAGGGGATGGAGGCCGCCGTGGGGATGTGGCCGCCGCGCAGCGCGCCCTCTTCCGGGTAGGCGGGCATGTGGGTGCGCTGGCCGGTGTACTCCTCGGTCGAGCGGACGTCGATCAGCGGCTTGCCGAAGTGGGCCAGGACGTCATCCTTGAAGGCGCGGATCGGGGCGTCGTCCCGCTCCACGACGGGGTAGTCGGCGGGGGTGGCGACGGTCGTGACGGTGGAGAGCGCCCGGCCTTCCGCGATCCACTTGTCCCGGCCGCCGTCCAGGAGCCGGACGTCCTCGTGGCCGAAGAGCGTGAACACCCACAGGGCGTACGCGGCCCACCAGTTCGACTTGTCGCCGTAAATAACCACGGTGCTGTCCCGGGAGATGCCCTTGGACGCGGCCAGCGCGGCGAAGGCTTCACCGTCGACGTAGTCGCGGGTCACCTCGTCGTTCAGGTCCGTGTGCCAGTCGATTTTCACGGCTCCCGGAATGTGCCCGGTCTCGTAAAGCAGGACGTCTTCGTCGGATTCGACCACCACGAGATTGCCGCCGTCGAGGGCGCCGTCCTCGATCGCCGTGGCCAGCCATTCCGTGGACACCAGGCGGTCAGGGTGGGCGTAAGCGGCGAATTTCTCGTTCTGCTCAACGGGGTAGGTCATTGCGATGGCCTTTCACTTGAACGGTCAGGAGGCCGGGCGCCGAAAGCGTGCGCCGCGCCGGGCCTGTTACAACACTAGTCACGGGCCGGTGGGAATGCTCCACCGGGTTCACACGGGGAAATGTGGTCTTCCTCACGCCGGCCGCGGGTCCACAGTCGCGCACGCGGGCCGGCCAGGCTTTGCCGGTATTCTTGCTGGGGACAAGAGACCAGCAGAACGGACCACCTTGGTACAGATCGAACAGCTCGCCGCCCGCACACCGGCAGTTTCCGTGGATGAACTCCTCAATGGGTTCTATCCGTCGCCGCGGTTCGGCGAGGTGTCGTTTTCCAGCTACCGGCCCGATCCCGCCCAGCCCAGCCAGGCCCAGGCGGTCCATGCCCTGCAGCATTTTGCGGCGGGCGTGGGCGCACGCGACGGCGACGGGCTGTTCAAGCGGCTCTTCGGCAAGAAGGACACTTCGCGGGCCGGGATCTACCTCGACGGCGGATTCGGTGTGGGCAAGACCCACTTGCTGGCATCGCTGTGGCACGCCGCCCCCGGGCCCAAGGCCTTCGGCACGTTCGTCGAATACACCAACCTCGTCGGTGCGCTGTCCTTCCGCAAGACCGTTGAGGCCCTGAGCCACTACAAGCTGGTCTGCATCGATGAATTTGAGCTCGATGATCCGGGCGACACTGTGCTCATGTCCCGGCTCATGCGCGAACTCGCCGACGCCGGCGTGAAGCTTGCCGCCACATCGAACACGCTGCCGGGGTCCCTCGGGGACGGGCGCTTCGCCGCCGTCGACTTTGCCCGCGAAATCCAGGTGCTGGCGGACCAGTTCGACGTCGTGCGGATCGACGGCGAGGACTTCCGCCACCGTGGCCTGCCGGCCGCGCCGTCGCCGCTCCGCAATGATGACCTGACCCACCACATGCATGCCGAGTTCGACGGCAAGACCGTGGCCCGCGATGAGTTCAGCACCTTGATCAACCACCTGGCCGGCGTGCACCCGAGCCGTTACCGCCAGCTGCTGGAGGGGATCGAGGGCGTGGTCTGGAAGAACGTGCACACGATTACCGAGCAGGCCGTTGCGCTGCGCTTCGTGGTGCTGGCTGACCGGCTGTACGACAAGGACGTGCCCATCCTTGCCAGCGGTGTGCCGTTCGACCAGCTCTTCACCGAGGAAATGATGACCGGCGGGTACATGAAGAAGTACTTCCGCGCCGTCTCCAGGCTCACCGCGCTGGCCCGCGAGGGCCAAAACCACGAACCGTCCTAGCCGCCAGCCCCTCCAAGTACAACGCCAAATCCAACGCGGGGTCAGTTACGGCCCATCCGGATGCACCGGATGGGCCGTAACTGACCCCGCGTTGCCTGGTTGGAGTCGCCCTTAAATGCCGGAGGTGCCGGCGCCGCCTCTCGGCGGGACCGGCACCTCGCTGACGGATCTGGGTCAGAGGCCTGGCTGGCGGGGTTCCCCGGCTACGGGGGGCTCACCGGCTGCGGGAGTCTGATCGGCGGCCGGGGCCGAATTCGGCCGGTCGTTCGCCTTGTCCACGAAGTCGGAAGCGCCACGCTGCACGGCATCGATCGTGCCGGCGTGCTTTCCGCCGGTCTTGGAGTCGACGAAGTCGCCTGCCTTTTCGATGCCGTCCTTGATGGCTTCTTCGTTGCCACCAATAACTTGCTGAGCCTTGCCCTTTAGATCGTCAAGTAAACCCACGGGCACCTCCCTTCGGTCGCGGAGCCAGATCGCTCCTTGCGTTTTCTACCCTAGCGGGAGGTGGCGGGGGTGCCAAGGGTGTCCGCCCAGAGGATAAAAGATGGAAGGCCAGGTGCACAGGGTAGAAGGGCCCGGAGTGCACCAATCCGCAGTGCACAAACCCGCAGTGCACCAACCCGCAGTGCACAAAAAAGAGCAGCTCCGGGGGAGCTGCTCTTGTGGTGGGCGATACTGGGATCGAACCAGTGACCTCTTCCGTGTCAGGGAAGCGCGCTACCGCTGCGCCAATCGCCCTCAACCGGAAGGATCCGGAGTGGAGTTGTAATGAAGAGAGCGGACGACGAGATTCGAACTCGCGACATCCACCTTGGCAAGGTGGTGCTCTACCAGCTGAGCTACGTCCGCATTTTAGTCCATGCCGGCTGGGCCGGTGGTACTGCATCAAGCAAGTTGCCTTGCTCTGGTGGGCGATACTGGGATCGAACCAGTGACCTCTTCCGTGTCAGGGAAGCGCGCTACCGCTGCGCCAATCGCCCCTTGCATCCGATCGAAACCGGAAACCAGGGTTTTCACCGAGGTGGGTACGGGATTCGAACCCGTGTATACGGCTTTGCAGGCCGCTGCCTCGCCTCTCGGCCAACCCACCGTGTAGACAGGATTCCGAAGAACCTTTGCCGTGACAGTGTCCTGCGAGCGGACGACGAGATTCGAACTCGCGACATCCACCTTGGCAAGGTGGTGCTCTACCAGCTGAGCTACGTCCGCATTGTTGGTGTGCATTTCCTTGCCGCATTCGGCATTTCCTCGCGTTCCAACGAGTAAGAACTCTATAGGAGGTTCTGGGAATCTACAAATCGAGACCCATTGGCCCGGGTTCCATGGCCCTACTTCCCCGAGTTCTAGGGGATTTTGCTAATTACAGCGCTGTAATTAGCGTCGGTGTTCAGCCGTGGCCCTAAGTGGCGCCGGGACTACTGAGCGGGCCTTCTGAGGGGGACGACTGGAACGGCCGGCGGAGGGCTGGTGGAACTGCCCGTGCACGGGGCCTGTTGCGCGGGAGTATTGGGCCGCATTCCCGCCGCGGCCAGGTTCCCCCGGGCCGATTTCTAAAATCCGCCCGGGTGGGCTAGCATTCAATGTCGTTAGGGCGATTGGCGCAGTGGTAGCGCGCTTCGTTCACACCGAAGAGGTCACTGGTTCGAACCCAGTATCGCCCACTAACGAAATGGTCTGTTCCGCTGACTCAGCGGGGCGGGCCATTTTGCTTTTCATCGTTGTCTGACCCCCGTGAAAGAGTCTTCATATGACCGCTCCACTCCTCGCCCACGCCACGGACCATGGCCGCATGTACGCCCGCTCCACGTCGGCTCAGTTCTCTGTCCCTTCCATCACCACGGTGATCGGCCAGCAGCCACACGGCCTGGACGGCTGGTTCGGGTACATGGGCGCCAACAGTCTGGCCCAGGATCCCGAGCTCCCCGGCATCCTGGGGAGCCCGGCCAAACTGCGGCAGGCGGTCAGCCGGGCCGCCAAGGCGGCGGAGTCGTACCGGGACGATGCCGCCAAACGCGGCGACCGGGTCCACAACTATTGCGAGCAGGTTGCGCTGCGTGCGCTCGGCCGGCCGCACCAGATGAAGGAAACACGGGAGGCGCTGGCCGCCAACGGCGAKGAAGCCTTCGCGGCACGCTTCGACGAATGGTGGGAGCTCTTCCAGGTTGAGCCCATCGCCCCGGAAATTACGGTGTGGAACAAGACGGTCGGCTATGCCGGCACCCTGGACCTCGTCGCACGGATCAACGGCCGGACCTGTCTTATCGACTACAAGACCAAGGGCACCAGCCGGGACGGCACCGTCAAACCGCTTGATGACAAGGTGGTCATGCAGCTCGTGGCGGGCATGAAGGCGGAGGAAAGCCTCGTGGATCCCGTCGCGGGGGAGTGGGAGGCCTGGCAGCACGGCGAGTCCCCGATCCTCCTGGCCGTGGCGGTCGGCGAGACCGAGGTCCGTCCGCAGCGGGCCAACCCCGAGGTCCTGAAGCATCACTGGTGGAAATTCTGTGCGCTGCGCCGCGTGTGGGAGATGTCCGCCGACACGGCAACCGCCGGAGCAGCACTGCTCCCGCTGGCGCCGCCCGTGAAGCGCTGACCAGAAGCGCTGACCAGAAGCACCGACCAGACGCGCCGAACAGAAGCCGGGCAGCTGCAACTAAACTGGACTGGACCCCTAGCCGCCCACCGTGAGGACAGACTGCACATGGCCATTTTGAATATCCGCATCATCGGAGATCCTGTGCTGCGCACAGTCGCCGATCCCGTGACGGAATTCGGGCCTGAACTGGCAAAGCTCGTCGCCGACATGACCGAAACCATGGAGGATGTCGAGGGCGCCGGCCTGGCCGCGCCCCAGGTCGGTGTGAGCCTGCGCGTCTTCACCTACCGGATCGGCGGCGTCGAGGGTCACATCGTCAACCCCGTGCTGGAAAACAGCGAGGACTTCCAGCCGGACCAGGTCGAGGGATGCCTGTCCATCCCGGGCCTGGGCTTCCCCGTCCGCCGGTACCGCCAAACCCGGGTGACCGGCGTGGACCTGCACGGCAACCCCGTCACCGTGGAGGGCGAAGACATGCTGGCGCGCTGCTTCCAGCACGAGACCGACCACCTGGACGGCATTCTCTATACCGACCGGCTCGAGGGCGAAGACCGAAAGGCCGCCCTGCGCGCCATCCGCAATGCCAACTACGACGCCATCACGGAACAGACAACCACCAAGCGCGCGAAGAGCGTCGGGACGAGCTTCGGCGGGTCCAGTTTCGGAATCACCCCGTGAGGGTTCTCTTCGCCGGGACCCCCGCTGTCGCAGTGCCGTCGCTCGACGCCCTTGTTGCCGCCGGGTTCGACGTCGTCGCTGTCCTCACCCGCCCGGACGCACCGCTGGGACGCAAACGCGTCCTGACGCCGTCGCCCGTGGCCGCCAGGGCCGCCGAGCTCGGCATTGAGATCATCCACGCCGCCAAAGTCGATGCCGGGGTCACCGCCCGCATTGCCGCCGCAGCACCGGACGTCGCGGCGATCGTGGCCTATGGCGGGCTGATTCCCCCTGCGGCTCTCGCTGTCCCCCGCCACGGCTGGGTGAACCTGCACTTCTCCCTGCTGCCGGCCTGGCGCGGCGCAGCTCCCGTGCAGCGCGCCGTCATCGCCGGCGACGACGTCACGGGTGCCGTCACCTTCCGCCTGGAGGAGGGGCTGGACACCGGTCCGGTCTTCGGGACCCTCACCGAGACCGTGCACCCCGCCGACACCGCCGGGGCCCTGCTCGAACGCCTCTCCCACAGCGGCGCGGTCCTGCTGGCCCAAACGCTGTCCGCCATCGACGCCGGCAAGGCCGTCGCGCTCCCGCAGCAGGGCGACGTCAGCCTGGCACCGAAACTCAGTCTCGAAGACGGCCGGCTCGACTGGCAGCAGCCCGCCCTGGCGATCGGCCGCCGTGCCCGCGGCGTCACGCCGGAGCCGGGCGCCTGGACCCTGCTGGAGGGCCAGCGGATCAAACTGGAGCCAGTGCTGCCGGCAGCGGACTCGGCGGCGCTCCGGCCCGGACAGCTGGCATTGGACGGAAAACGGGTTCTCGTCGGTACGGGATCGCACCCGGTGGAATTGACGCGGGTGCAACCCGCGGGCAAGAAAATGATGGCCGCCGCTGATTGGGCGCGTGGGCAGGCAACACTTGAAAGCGTGGTATTCGAATGAGCGGTTCCGGGACCAACGGCAACAGCCGAGGCAGTGGCCAGGGCGCCGGGGGCGGCAGCAGGCGGAACGCCCAGGGCCGGGAACGCAACCGCGGCCCGCAGCGCGGCTTCACCGAGAGCGCCCCGTCCCAGCGGACCCGCCGCGCCGATCCGGCCCGGCTGGTTGCCTTTGAAGTGCTCCGCGCCGTGGCCGCCGAGGACGCCTACGCGAACCTGGTGCTCCCGGCCCGGATCCGGCACCACGGGCTGGACAAGCGCGACGCCGGTTTCGCCACCGAACTCAGCTATGGCGCCCTCCGCGGCCAGGGCACGTACGACGCCATCCTGGCCCGGTGCGTGGACCGTCCGCTGGAGGAGCTGGATCCCGCGATCCTGGATGCCCTGCGGATCGGGGTGCACCAGCTGCTCGCCATGCGCGTGCCCGCTCACGCCGCCCTGGACCAGACGGTGGGGCTGGCCCGCGCCGTGATCGGGGCCGGGCCCTCGGCACTGATCAACGCCGTCCTGCGCAAAGTCTCCGCCCGCACCCTCGACGAGTGGCTCGACCTGCTGCTGAGCACCGAGACGGATGCCATCAAGATCGCGTCCATCCGCTACGCCCACCCGGAGTGGATCGTCCGCGCGCTCCGCCAGTCGCTCGTGGCCCACGGCCGGGCGGTTTCTGAGATTGACGCGCTCCTCGAAGCCGACAACGCCGCGCCAGTGGTGAACCTTGTGGCGCTGCCCGGCGTCGGCAGCCTCGACGAGGCCCTGGAAGGCGGGGCCACCCCGGGCGAGCTCGTCGAGGGATCCGCGCTCTCCAGCGGCGGGGACCTCGGCCGGCTCGCCTCGGTCCGTGACGGAAGCACCCGTGTCCAGGACGTCGGTTCGCAGCTCGTGGCCCGCGCCATGGCCGCCGTCGACCTCGGCACAACCCCCGGCGCCGGGCCCGGCAACAACATCAGCGCAGACCCCGACACAAAATCTGGCGGCGAAGCGGGGACGGACGGCGGGGGCGCGGGGGAGCGCTGGCTGGATCTCTGTGCCGGTCCCGGCGGCAAAGCCGCCCTGCTCGGAGCCCTCGCCCGGCAGCGGGGCGCCCACCTGCTGGCCAACGAATCCGCCCCGCACCGTGCCAAACTCGTGCGGCAGGCCCTGTCCGCGGTCCCGCGGGAGGCTTGGGAGGTCAGGACCGGGGACGGCCGCGACATCGGCGCCGAGCAGCCGGAGTCGTTCGACCGCGTCCTGGTGGATGTCCCGTGCACCGGCCTGGGCGCCCTGCGCCGGCGCCCGGAGTCGCGCTGGCGGCGCACGCCCAAGGACCTCGTGGACCTTGGCCCGCTGCAGCGCCAGCTGCTCAACTCCGCGATCGACGCCGTCAAGCCCGGCGGCGTGGTGGCGTACGTGACATGTTCGCCGCACCCGGCAGAGACCACCGCCGTCGTCAGTGATGCCCTGCGCAAGCGCGAGGACCTCGAGCTCCTCGACGCCGGCGCCGTGCTGGACGGCGTCAGCCTCACTGGCCACCTCGAGGCCGGGCACGAGCTCACCGCCCAGCTCTGGCCGCACGTGCACCAGACGGACGCCATGTTCCTGGCGCTGATTCGCAAGTTGGCCTGAGTTTCGCTGATACTGGGGCACTGCCACCAAAAACGAACCAGCTAAGTACGAACGAGAAGGAAATCCATGGCCCAGTGCTGCATCAACCCGAGCATCCTTTCGGCTGACTTCGTCAACCTTGAGGCCGAACTGCGCCGTATCAGTAATGCCGATGCCGTTCATGTGGACGTCATGGACAATCATTTCGTGCCCAACCTGACCATTGGGCTGCCTGTGGTGCAGCGCATCCAGGCCGTCAGCCCGGTGCCGCTGGACGCCCACCTGATGATCGCCGACGCGGACCGCTGGGCGCCGGGCTTCGCCGACGCCGGGGTGGCCTCGGTGACGTTCCACGCCGAAGCCTCGATCGCGCCGATCAAACTCGCCCGGGAACTGCGCGCCCGTGGGTCCAAAGCCGGCATGGCGCTGCGTCCGGGCACTCCCGTGGAGCCCTATCTGGACATGCTCCCGGAACTGGACCTGCTGTTGATCATGACGGTGGAGCCAGGCTTCGGCGGGCAGTCTTTCCTGGACCTGACGCTGCCCAAGATCCGGCGGGCCCGCGCTGCCATTGACGGCTCCGGCGTCGCGGTGGCACTGCAGGTGGATGGCGGCATCACCGAGGAGACGATCGTGCGCGCGGCAGAGGCGGGGGCGAACGTCTTTGTTGCGGGGTCAGCCGTCTACGGCGCCGCGGATCCGGCGGAGGCTGTCGAAAGGCTCCGGGCGGCGGGGTCCCGCTGACGCGGGGTCCCGCTGACGCGGGGTCCCGCTGACGCGGGGTCCCGCTGACGCGGGGTCCCGCTGACGCGGGGTCCCGCTGACGCGCGGTCCCGGCAGGGAACTGCTGCGAAGATGACGCCGGGCGTAACATCGGCATCCGGGGAATAGCCCGGGCAGGGCCGCAGTTGTGTCAGAATAACAACACACATACGTGCTCCGGGGTCGGTGTAAGTCCGAACCGGCGGTGACAGTCCGCGACCCGCGCGCCAGCGCCCTCCCCCGGGAGGAAGCCGGCAGACGGTTGAACCGGTGAAATTCCGGTACCGACAGTTAAAGTCTGGATGAGAGAAGCACGTACAGCTGTTACTGCGGCGCCCCAACGGCGCCGCATAATTGCGCTGTCGTATACCCCCGGAGCCATCGCGGTTCTTGAGGGAAGGAACGACACACACATGGACCCCTTGCGATGGCTCTTCGAAGCGCAGATCCCCGTAGGCGGATCTGTCCTGATTCTTCGTGAAGTGCTAGGCAACATCTTTGGCCTCGCCAGCGCCGTCGGCGGCATGCGCCGCCGGGTCTGGGCATGGCCCGTCGGCATCGCCGGCAACTTGCTGCTCCTGACGGTCTTCCTGGGCAACGTCTTCGGTTCCGCCACGCCGGCCACGCTGTGGGGCCAGGCCGGACGCCAGGTCATGTTCATCGGCGTCGCCCTCTACGGCTGGTACCGCTGGCAGCAGGGCAGGAAGTCCGGCAGCGGCGGGACTGCCGTCGCGCCGCGCTGGGCCGGCAACCAGACCCGGGTGATTCTGGCCCTCAGCCTCGTGGCCGGCACCATGGCGCTTACCCCCGTCTTCGACTCCCTCGGCTCCTACCCGCCGGTCTGGGCCGACGCGTGGACGTTCATGGGCTCGCTGCTGGCGACCTACGGCATGGCGCGGGGCTGGACGGAGTTCTGGCTCATCTGGGTGGCGGTGGACATCGTCGGTGTGCCACTGCTGTTCAGCGCCGGCTACTACGCCAGCGCCGTCATGTACCTCTTCTACGGCTTCTTCACCCTGGCCGGGTTCTTTGTCTGGTGGCGTGCCTCCAGGCTGGCGAACCGGCCTGTCACGGTCGAAACCGCCTTCCCCGACCCTGTGGTGGCCAAGTGAGTGCCCTCAACACCGCCGGCGTGAGCGCCGGATTCAGCGCCGCGCCGTCCGGCGCTGCCCCGTCCGGCGCTGCCCCGTCCGGCGCTGCCCCGTCCGGCGCTGCCGGGTTCAACGCTGCCGAGAATGCTGCGATGCAGGCTGCCCTGGCCGCCGCGGCGCAGGGCCCGCGGGGCGCCAACCCGCTCGTCGGCGCCGTCGTCGTCGGGGCCGACGGGACGCACCTCGCCACCGGTTACCACCGCGGAGCCGGGACTGCCCACGCCGAAGCTGACGCCATCGGCCAGGCGAAGGCGGCGGGCCGGGACCTCCGCGGTGCGGCAATCGTGGTGACGCTGGAGCCCTGCAACCACTGTGGGCGCACCGGGCCCTGCGCGCAGGCGATCATCGACGCCGGCATCACCGACGTCATCTACGCCGTCGACGATCCCCACGACCCGGCCGCCGGCGGCGCCGTGACGCTCCGGGCCGCGGGCGTCCGCGTCCGCTCCGGGCTGGCGGCCGAGGCGGCGCTGGACCTGAACCGGCGCTGGTTCGACGCCGTCGCCGCCAAACGGCCGTTCGTCACCCTGCATATCGCCCAGACCCTCGACAGCCGCATCGCCGCCAGCGACGGCACCAGCCAGTGGATATCCAGCCCGGAATCGCTCGCCGACAACCACGCCCTGCGCGGCCGGATAGACGCCATCCTGGTGGGCACCCAGACAGTCCTGATCGACAACCCCCGGCTCACCGCCCGGAACGGCGACGGCGAAGCAGAAGGCAAACAGCCGCTCCGCGCCGTGATGGGGTACCGGGGCATTCCCGACGACGCCGCCATCCACGGAGCCGACGGCAACGTCCTGCACCTGGCCACCCGCGACCCGCGCGAGGCCCTGGACCAGCTGTTCGCACACGGCGTCCGGCACCTCATGGTGGAGGGCGGCTCCCGGATCCTGAGCGCTTTCCTGGCCGTCGGCCTGGTCGACGAACTCATCGTCTACCTGGCGCCCACACTGCTCGGCTCCGGCACCGCCGCCCTGGACGACCTCGGTATCACGACCCTGGCCGATGCCCAGCGCTGGGAATGGGACTCGGCATCCGGCGGCGCCGTCCAGGTCCTCGGCCGCGACCTCCGGCTCCATCTTCGCCCGGCCGCCCCGGCCGATGAGGCTGACCCGGCCGCCCCGGCCGCCCCGGCCGCCACCCCTACTTCATCCGATACCACCCCGCACCGCACCGGCGCGGACACCGCCGCAGGAGGCAATTGATGTTTACCGGAATTATCGCCGAGCAGGGAAGGGTGCTGTCCATTGAGCGCAACGGGGACAGCAGCGCCACCGTACGGCTCCACGCACCCGGCACCACGGACGGTCTCGCCCTGGGCGGTTCCATAGCGGTCAACGGCGTCTGCCTCACCGCCACGCAGATCGACGGCAGGGACTTCAGCGTTGACGTTATGGGCGAGACCTTGGTCCGCAGCACGATCGGAGAACTCACTGCGGGCGATCCCGTCAACCTGGAACGCTGCGTCCCCGCCGGGGGACGGTTGGACGGCCATGTGGTCCAGGGCCACGTCGACGGCGTCGGCCAGCTCGTGGAGCGCGAGGGACTTGGCAACTGGGACCGGCTGCGGTTCGCGGTGCCGGCCGGGCTGGCCCGGTACATCGCCGAAAAGGGATCCATCGCCGTCGACGGCGTCTCCCTCACCGTCACGGCAGTCAGCCCGGCCAACGATCCGGCGCCCTGGTTTGAAGTAGGGCTCATCCCGACCACCCTGGCCGAGACCGGCCTGGGCCAGAAGACACCCGGCGGCCATGTAAACCTCGAAGTCGATGTCCTGGCGAAGTACACCGAACGCCTGCTGTCCTTTGCCGGCGGTTCGTCGCCCGCCGCGCACAGGGCAGCCGAAGGTTCCGCCGGAGAAGCCGCCCTCACGGACGGGGCCGCGAAATGAGCCGGGTCACGGACCAGCCCGGCCATGATGTGGCCGCGGTGCTCCGTACCGCCGCTGCCGGCACCGGGCGTGCAGGCCTCGATCCGATCGAGGACGCCATCAGCGCCATGGCAGCCGGGCGGCCCGTCCTGGTGGTGGACAACGAGGACCGCGAGAACGAAGGCGACATCATTTTCGCCGCCGAGCACGCCACCCCCGCGCTGATGGGCTGGACAGTCCGCTACAGCTCCGGCGTGATCTGCGTACCGCTCGACGCCGACAGGGCCGACGCCCTGGCGCTGCCGCCAATGGTGGCAATCAACGAAGACGCGAAGGGCACCGCCTACACCGTGTCCTGCGACGCCGCCGTGGGCGTCAGCACCGGAATTTCCGCCACGGACCGCGCCCTGACGGCCCGGATCCTGGCCGACCCGCAAAGCCGGCCAAATTCCTTGACCCGTCCCGGGCATGTTTTTCCCCTCCGCGCCGTTAAGGGGGGAGTGCGGGAACGTCCCGGCCACACCGAAGCGGCCGTGGACCTGTGCCGGCTCGCGGGCCTGGAGCCCGTGGGCGTGATAGCAGAGCTGGTGTACGACAACGGAGAAATGATGCGGCTGGACGGATTGCGCGGCTTCGCCATCGAGCATGGCTGCCCCCTGATTTCGATTGCGGATCTGGTGGCGTATCTTGAAGCGGAACAGCACGGCAGCCACGCAGCGGACCCTGTCTGATGGAGGAGAAACAGTGACGACTTCGGAGACCCGAGAAGAGACGGCCATGGCCCGTCAACCGCATCCGGTCAGCGCAGGACCCATCGTCCAGCTGCCCACCGCCTTCGGCGACTTCGTGGCACAGGCCTGGACCGACCTCGCCACCGGCGCGGAGCACCTGGCCGTCAGTTCACCGATGGCGCCGGTTGACGGCCAGCCACCGCTGGTCCGCCTCCATTCGGAGTGCCTCACCGGCGATGTGTTTGGCTCCTACCGCTGCGACTGCGGCGAGCAGCTGGCCTATGCGCTCGAGCTGATCAACGAACTCGGCGGCACCCTGCTGTACCTGCGCGGCCAGGAGGGCCGCGGGATCGGCCTGGCGAACAAGATGAAGGCCTACGCCCTGCAGGAGGCCGGTTTTGACACCGTGGAGGCCAACGAACAGCTCGGGCTGCCGGTCGACGCGCGCTGCTACAAGGCCGCGGCCCAGATCCTCGCGGAGATGGGGCTTCACGAGATCCGGCTGCTGAGCAACAACCCGGACAAGCAGGACCGGCTCGCGCAGGCAGGCGTCAAGGTGGTGGAGATGGTCCCCACGGAGGTCCCCTCCCGGGAGCAGAACATCCGCTACCTGCAGACGAAGAAGGACCGGATGGACCACCGCCTGGTCCTGGACGTTGAACCGGCTCCGGCCGCCGGCCTGTCCGGATTCGAGCACGACCAGGACTGACCGGGCAGCAACACGACCACCAGACTCAACAGCAAGGAATACCCTATGAGCGGCCACGGCGCCCCCCAGATCGACCTCAGCACCTTCAAGCCGGAAGAAACCTCACGGCTCAAGCTGGCCATTGTGGCCGCGAGCTGGCATATCCAGATCATGGACGGACTGCTCGACGGCGCCCTGCGCGCCGCGAAGGACGCCGGCATCAATGAGCCGACCGTCCTGCGCGTGCCGGGCACGTTTGAGCTCCCGGTCGCGGCCGCCCGGCTGGCACCGCACTTCGACGCCGTCGTGGCGCTCGGCGTCGTCATCCGGGGCGGCACCCCGCACTTCGAATATGTCTGCGAGGCGGCCACCCTGGGCCTGACCGAGGTCAGCGTCCGCACCGGGGTTCCCGTGGGCTTCGGCGTGCTGACGTGCGATACCGAGCAGCAGGGGATCGACCGGGCAGGCTTGCCGGGATCCACCGAGGACAAGGGTCACGAGGCCGTTACCGCTGCCCTGGCCACGGCAGTGACGCTCAAGCAGTTCGGCTGAGCCGCCAGGCCGCAGCCAAAGCCGGTGCGGGCGCCTCCCTGGCCGCCCGCGCCGGCTGAGTGTGCCGGCCTCGCCGGCCGTGTTGGATATGCAGTGCCTCACATCTCCGCCGTCATGCAACGCCCCGGCGGGCGTTCCCGCGCCGGGAGCAAGTAGGCTTGGGGGCGTGAAGAATTTCGAGTCGCTGTTCGCAGAACTGAGTGAAAAGGCAGCCGTCCGCCCGGAGGGCTCCCGCACCGTCGCCGAACTGGATTCCGGAGTCCACGGCATCGGCAAGAAGGTCGTGGAGGAAGCAGCCGAGGTTTGGATGGCTGCGGAGTATGAATCCGATGAGGCCGCCGCCGAGGAAATTTCCCAGCTGCTCTACCACCTGCAGGTTCTGATGCTCGCCAAAGGACTCACCCTGGAAGACGTCTACAAGCATCTGTAGCCGCGCCCGCACCGGACACCGCCATGACTTCGCTGGCGGAGCCCGTGCACCGCGTGGCCGATGTGCCCCAACAGAGACTTCCACACCCAAGAGAGACTTTTCCCATGCTTAGAGTTGCCGTCCCGAACAAGGGATCCCTGTCCGAAGCTGCCGCGGCCATGCTGGCCGAGGCAGGCTACCGCCAGCGCCGCGACACCCGCGAGCTTGTCATGGTGGACCCGGACAACGACATTGAGTTCTTCTTCCTCCGCCCGCGCGACATTGCTGTGTACGTGGGCCAGGGAACGCTCGACGTCGGCATCACCGGCCGCGACCTGCTGCTCGACGCGGAGGTCGAGGCTGAGGAGCTGCTGCCGTTGGGCTTCGCCGCTTCCACCTTCCGCTTCGCCGGCCCGGTCGGCGACTTCACCACGGTCGCCGAGCTCGAGGGCAAGCGCCTGGCCACGAGCTACGACGGACTGCTGCGCGGCTACCTGGCCGCGCGCGGCATCAACGCCAAGGTGGTCCGCCTTGACGGCGCCGTGGAATCCTCCGTCCGCCTCGGCGTCGCCGACGCGATTGCCGACGTCGTCGAGACCGGCACCACGCTCAAGGCCGCCGGCATGGAGATCTTCGGCGAGCCGATCCTGAATTCGGAGTCCGTGCTGATTGGCCGCAAGGGCGAGCAGAACCCTGCCACGGAGGTCCTGATCCGCCGGCTCCAGGGCGTCCTCGTGGCCCGGCAGTACGTGCTGATGGACTACGACATCCGCAAGGAACTCGTCGAGCAGGCCGCCGGGCTCACCCCCGGCCTGGAGTCGCCCACCGTGTCGCCGCTGCGCGATTCGGACTGGGTGGCCGTCCGCTCGATGGTGCCCAAGCGGGAAACCAACAGGATCATGGACGAGCTCTACGACCTCGGCGCCCGCGCCATCCTGGTCAGCAGCATCCACGCCTGCCGCATCTAGGCGCCACACCCGCCGGGTCCCGCCAGGAACACCTTCAGCAATCACCCTGCAGCAATTACCCGCCTGCAAGTACCAGGAGAAGTCATGACTGTTGCCGTGCGCGTCATCCCGTGCCTCGACGTCGATGCCGGCCGCGTGGTCAAGGGCATCAACTTTGAGGGCCTCCGCGACGCCGGGGACCCGGTGGAACTGGCGCACCGCTACGACAACAGCGGCGCCGACGAGCTGACCTTCCTTGACGTCACGGCGTCCTCCGGCAACCGGGAGACCACGTTCGACGTCGTCCGCCGCACCGCCGAGGAAGTCTTCATCCCGCTGACGGTCGGCGGCGGCGTCCGTGGCGTGGCCGAGGTGGACAAACTCCTGCGCTGCGGCGCGGACAAGGCCGCCATCAACACCGCAGCCGTGGCCCGGCCGGACGTGATCGACGAGATCACCCGGCACTTCGGCTCCCAGGTCCTGGTGCTTTCCCTCGACGCGCGCCGGACCCGTCCGGGCTCGCAGCCCACCCCGTCCGGCTTCGAGGTCACCACGCACGGCGGACGGCAGGGGACCGGCATCGACGCGATCGCCTGGGCGCGGGAAGCGGCCGACCGCGGGGTGGGTGAAATCCTGCTCAACTCGATCGACGCTGACGGCACCAAGGACGGCTTCGATCTGGAACTGATCCGCCTGGCGCGGGCGGGGGTCAAGGTCCCGCTCATCGCCTCCGGCGGCGCCGGCAAGCCGGAGCACTTCCCGCCGGCCGTGGCAGCGGGCGCCGACGCCGTCCTGGCGGCGTCGGTCTTCCACTTCGGCCCGCTGGACATGATCGCGCAGGTCAAGGCCGCGATCCGCGACGCAGGCTTCGAAGTCCGCTAGTCCCCACCGCTTAAAGCAACGCGGGGTCACTTACCGCCCATCCCGGACGGGATTATGGGCCGTAAGTGACCCCGCGTTGCTTTATTTTTTTTAGGGAGCGGGTGGGGATTAGAGGCCGACTTCGGCGGACTGCAGGAGCGCGACGGCGTCCGGCTGGCCTTCGAAGGTCACGAGGGCGTGGCGGGTCCGGCCGTGGGCGTGCATGAGCAGCTCGCCCGGTTCGCCGACRATGGCCACGGACACGGGGGCGCGTTTGGCGACATGCCGCGGACCCGAGGGGCTCACCAGCACGATGCCCAGATCCACGCCGCGGTACAGGATCGCGGCCCGCTTGACGAGCTCGTCCCACAGCGCGTCCGAGTAGGCCTGGTCCAGGGCGCGCGGGGCCCAGCGGTCCACGGCGCGGCGGACGTCCTCTGTGTGCACAAAGTACTCGATCAGGTTGGAGCTTTCGTCCAGCGCCTTGATCCGCAGCGGGGACAGCGCCGGGGGACCGGCCCGGAAGTCGTTGACCAGCTTGGCGTAGTCCTCGGTGGTCTTCAGGGTGCCCGCCAGTTCGGCCGTCGCCTGGTCCGAGGCCTTGGACAGGCGCTTGATCAGCAGGCCCAGTCCCACGGCGATTTTCCGCTCGCGCAGGTACAGGTGCGCGGCAAGATCGCGGGTGAGCCAACCTGTGCAGAGCGTGGCGGCATCAGGGCCGGCCGCCAGCAGGGTTTCGGCCAGGACTTCTCGGGACGGTTCGACGAAATGCATCACTTGTGAAACTAGCACGAGACGGCCGTGCGTGGGCACAGGAATCGCCGCCGCGACCCCGCCCGGCCGCATGATGCAGGGCCGGACCGCGGCGCCGGGCCGATTGGCGCGCCAGTGTTAAGCGGCGGGACCTGTCCGCAGGCCGGCGACCGGCCCGGAGGCACTAGACTTGATCTGATGTCTGAGCAGCCCGCCTCCGCCCCCAGCCCCACCAACGGCAGCGCCATTAACGGCAGCGCCGTCGATCGCAGTTCCGTCAGCGGCAGCCCCCTCCCGGCCGGACTGGCGGACGCGCTCAAGCGCGACAGCGCCGGCCTGGTGGCCGCCATCGTCCAGCAATTCGACACCCACGAGGTGCTGATGCTGGGCTGGATGGACGACGAAGCGCTGCACCGCACCCTGACCAGCGGGCGCGTGACGTTCTTTTCGCGCTCCCGCCAGGAGTACTGGCGCAAGGGAGACACCTCCGGGCACGTGCAATGGGTCAAGTCGCTCGCCATGGACTGCGACGGCGATGCGCTGCTGGTGCGGGTCGACCAGGTCGGCGCGGCCTGCCACACCGGAACCCGGACGTGCTTCGACGGCCGCGAGCTCGACGCCGTCGTCGGCCACGGAGGCTAGGCGCCCGGCACACCGGCAGAGCGCCCCGGCGCTTCCACAGCTTCACGAACCGGACCCCAGGCAGGATCCCATGACCGGATCCGGTCGCAGGTCCACCTAAAGAACAGGCGGAAAGCACAGCCATGCAGGACCTTGGAATCATCAGCCCCGGCCTCGAAGAGTTCCGCGAACTCGCAGGCCACAGCCGCGTCATCCCCGTCCGGCTCAAGGTGCTGGCTGACGCCGAAACCCCGATCGGGCTCTACCGCAAGCTCGCCCATGGCCAGCCCGGAACGTTCCTGATGGAATCGGCGGCGGTCGGCGGCGCCTGGTCGCGCTATTCCTTCATCGGCTCCCGCTCCCGGGCCACCCTGACCACCAAGGACGGCAGCGCGCACTGGCTGGGCGAGCCCCCGGTCGGTGTGCCCCTGGACGGCAACCCCGTGGACGCCATCCGCGACACCGTCGCGGCGCTGCGGACCGAGCGCTTCGACGGCCTCCCGCCGTTCACCTCGGGACTGGTCGGGTTCCTGGGCTGGGAAACCGTCCGGCACTGGGAGAAACTGACCAGCCCGCCGGAGGACGACCTCCAACTGCCGGAAATGGCCCTCAACCTGGTCACCGACATGGCGGTCCACGACAACATGGACGGCACCGTCCTGCTGATCGCCAACGCCATCAACTTCGACAACAGCACCGAACGGGTCGACGACGCCTGGCATGACGCCGTCGCCCGCGTCAAAGCCCTGCTCGAAAAGATCAGCCGCCCTGTGGAGCAGCCGGTCTCCGTGCTGGAGACGGCCGCCCTGGATTTCGCGTCCAGTGTGCAGGAGCGCTGGGACGAAACCGAGTACCTGGCCGCCCTGGACCGCGGCAAGGAGGCGATCGTGGACGGTGAGGTCTTCCAGGTGGTGATCTCCCGCCGCTTCGAAATGGAGTGCGGCGCCGACCCCCTCGACGTCTACCGGGTCCTGCGGAACACCAACCCCAGCCCCTACATGTACCTCTTCAGCTTCGAGGACGCCGCCGGCCGCGAATACACGATCGTCGGCTCCTCGCCGGAGGCCCTCGTCACCGTGACCGGGGACGAAGTCATCACCCACCCCATCGCCGGCTCACGCCCGCGCGGCAAGACGGTCGAGGCGGACAAGGCCCTGGCCGAGGAACTGCTGGCGGACGAGAAAGAACGCGCCGAGCACCTGATGCTGGTCGACCTGTCCCGCAACGACCTCTCGAAGGTCTGCGTGGCAGGATCCGTCGACGTCACGCAATTCATGGAAGTGGAGCGCTTCAGCCACATCATGCACCTGGTCTCCACCGTGGTCGGAGAGCTCGCCCCGGCAGCCAAGGCCTACGACGTGCTCAAGGCCACGTTCCCGGCCGGCACCCTCTCCGGCGCCCCGAAGCCGCGGGCCCTGCGCCTGCTGGACGAACTTGAACCGCACCGACGCGGCATCTATGGCGGCGTGGTGGGGTACCTGGACTTCGCCGGGGACATGGACATGGCGATCGCCATCCGGTCGGCCCTGCTCCGTGAGGGACGCGCGTACGTCCAGGCCGGCGGCGGGATCGTCGCAGATTCGGTGAACCCGACCGAGGCCCAGGAAACCGTGAACAAGGCCGCCGCCCCGCTGCGCGCCGTGCACACCGCCAGGTCGCTGCACAACATCACCGTTGACGCAGTCACTGACGCAGCGCCCGACGCAGGAGCCGAGTCCTGATGGGGGAGCCGGAAGCCACCGCCAAGAACACCGCCAAGAACACCGTGAAGGGCACTGTGAAGAGCACTGTGAAGAGCCCCGGGGGGGCCGCCGTCCCGGGCTGGGCCCGCAAGTCCACCCTGGTCCTGGTGATCGCTGCCCTGGCCCTTGCCGTGTTCGGGACCACCACCCAGACCTGGCTCACCGTGCATCTCGATCCCACGCAGCTCGGCGCGGCCGTGGCCAGCCAGGACGGCCTGCAGGTCCAGGGCAGCAAGGCTGCCACCACCGTGACAGCCCTGGCGCTTGTGGCCCTCGCAGGCGGCCTCGCGGCCTCCATCGCCGGCCGCGTGGCCCGCTGGGTGATCACGGCGATCATCCTCCTCGCGGCCGCGGGCATCGTCGCCGCGGCAGCCGTCGTGATGGCGGACCCGCTGGCCGCGGCGCAGGGATCGATCGCGGCCGCCACCGGAATCAGCGGCAGCAGCGTACAGGTGGACGTAACAGTGTTCCCCGTCCTCGCCGTCGTCGCCGGAGCCCTGCTGGGACTCAGCGCCCTCGCGATCGTGCCGGCCGGCCGCTACTGGAAGACCCGCACCAAATATGACGCGGCCGCCGCCGGGCCCGCCGCCGGCGGCACTGCAGCCGGCGGTAATGCGCCGGCCGCCCCCGCGGACGAGATTGACAGCTGGGACCGGCTGTCCCGCGGTGACGACCCCACCTGAGCCGATGCCGCGGGCGCGACCGGCAACGCGACCGGTAACGCGACAGCAACGCGGCCAAATAACACAGCAAAAAATGGCAGAATGTAAGCAGTATTCATCCTGAGGAGATTTCAATGAGCAAAGCCACTGTTTCCGCATCCACGTCCGCTGCGCCGAAGGGCGTCTACGACGACGTCGACCACAGCGAACCCCAGGGTCACGGCAACAGCCCGGCCGCGTGGACCTGCGTGATCGTGATGCTGATCGGCGCCCTCATTGCGTCCATCGCCTTCGTCATCGCCAACACCCCGATCTTTGTCGCGGGTGCGGCGGTCATGGTGATTGGCCTGCTCGCCGGCTGGGCCATGCGCAAGGCCGGCTACGGCGTCGGCGGCAGCAAGCTGAAGAACTCCGGCCACTGAGCGTGAGCGTTCTCGACGACATCAATGCCGGTGTCAGGGAGGATATGCAGGCGCGCCAGCGTCTGGTTACGCTCGCGGAGCTGAAGGAGCGTGCCGCCGCGGCGGCGCCCGCCCGTGACGCCTGGGCCGCCCTCGGCGGGACCTCAGGCACCCGGGACCAGCTCAAGGTGATTGCCGAGGTCAAGCGCCGCAGCCCGTCCAAGGGCCAGCTCGCGGACATCGCCGATCCCGCGTCCCTCGCCGCACAGTACGCCGACGGCGGGGCCGCCGTGATCAGCGTCCTGACCGAGGAGCGCCGCTTCGGCGGCTCCCTGGCCGATCTCGACGCCGTCCGGGCCGCCGTGGACATTCCGCTGCTGCGCAAGGACTTCATGGTTGACGAGTACCAGATCTGGGAGGCCCGGGCGCACGGCGCCGACCTGATCCTGCTGATCGTGGCCTCGCTCTCGGACGCCCAGCTGCGTGAGTTCACGGCCCTCAGCCGCGAGCTCGGCATGAACGTGCTGGTCGAGACCCATACGGCGGAGGAAATCGAGCGTGCAGTCGCCGCGGAGGCCCGGATTATCGGCGTCAACGTACGCAACCTCAAGACGCTCGACGTCGACCGTTCCGTCTTCGCGGCGCTGACCGGCGGCATTCCCGCCGGCGCGCTCGTGGTCGCCGAATCCGGTGTGCGCGACGTCGAGGACGTCAAGCACTACGCGGCCCGCGGAGCCAACGCGGTCCTGGTCGGCGAGGCGCTGGTCAGTGACGCGACGCCCCGCGAGCGGATCGCCGAATTCATGGCTGCCGGCGCGACGGCAATCGCCGCGCGCGCCTGAGGCCGGCCGGTCCTGGCGCCTCCGTCCGGACCGTGAGCGGTGCCGGGCCCGCGATTTTGCCCGGACCAATGAGCGGATCTCATCAGCAGATCCCCAAAGCTAGCAGTGGAACAGGATGGTGAGACTGATGGTCGATGCACCAGCAGCCGGCTCTGACGAAAGTACCGTGGACGCGTTCCTGCAGGGCGGCCGCCCCGCGGAGCATCCCGCGCAGGGCGAACCGTCCCTGCGCCACGCCCCGGGGCCCTACTTCGGGAACTACGGCGGCCGGTGGATGCCAGAGTCGCTCATCGCGGCCCTGGACGAGCTCGAGGACACCTTCGAGAAGGCCAAGGCCGATCCGGAGTTCACGGCCCAGATCGCCGACCTGAACAAGAACTACTCGGGCCGGCCATCGCTGCTGACCGAGGCCAAGCGCTTCGCCGAGCACGCCGGCGGGGTGCGGATCTTCCTCAAGCGCGAAGACCTCAACCACACCGGCTCGCACAAGATCAACAACGTCCTGGGCCAGGCGCTGCTCGCCAAGCGAATGGGCAAAACCCGCGTCATCGCCGAAACCGGCGCCGGCCAGCACGGCGTGGCCAGCGCCACGGCCGCAGCCCTGCTGGGCCTGGAATGCGTGGTCTACATGGGCGCCGAGGACTGCCGCAGGCAGTCCCTCAACGTGGCCCGCATGGAACTCCTCGGCGCCACGGTCATCCCGGTCACCAATGGATCCCAGACGCTCAAGGACGCCATCAACGAGGCCCTGCGCGACTGGGTGGCCAACGTGGGCAACACGCACTACCTGCTGGGCACCGCCGCCGGAGCACACCCGTTCCCTGCGATGGTCCGCTACTTCCACGAGGTCATCGGTGAGGAAGCCCGCGCCCAGATCCTGGACCAGACCGGCCGGCTGCCGGATGCCGTCTGTGCCTGCATCGGCGGCGGCTCCAACGCCATTGGCATCTTCCACGGCTTCCTCGATGACCCTTCGGTCAAGATCTACGGCTTCGAAGCCGGCGGCGAGGGCGTCGAAACCGGACGCCACGCAGCCACCATCACCCTCGGCAAACCCGGCGTACTGCACGGCGCCCGCTCGTACCTCATGCAGGACGACGACGGCCAGACCATCGAGTCGCACTCGATCTCCGCCGGCCTGGACTACCCCGGCGTCGGCCCCGAGCATTCCTACCTGGCCGACATTGGCCGGGTCAGCTACGAGCCCATCACGGACAGCGAGGCCATGGAGGCCTTCCGCCTCCTGTGCCGCACCGAGGGCATCATCCCCGCCATCGAGTCCGCCCACGCCCTCGCCGGCGCCATCAAGGTGGGTCAGCGGCTCGCCGCTGACGCGGCCGCAGGCAAGGCAACAGACGCCTCAGAGAAAATCGTGATGGTGAACCTCTCCGGCCGCGGCGACAAGGACGTGGCCACGGCCGCGGAATGGTTCGACCTGCTGGACAAGGATTCACCTGAAGCCGAAATCGCCAAAGAGGGGGAACAGCTGTGAGCACCAGCCAGGACGGCAACCAGCACGCCAGCAAGTCGGCCGCGGCCATTGACCGCGCCCGCGCCCAGGGCCGGGCGGCCCTGATCGGCTACCTGCCCGCCGGCTACCCGAGCGTTAAAGACACCATCGCCGCCGGCATCGCCCTGGCCGAGAACGGCGCCGACCTCATCGAGATCGGCATCCCGTACTCGGACCCGGTCATGGACGGCCAGGTCATCCAGGCCGCCACGACGGAAGCCCTCGCGAAGGGCTTCCACGTCCGGGAGGTCTTCGACGTCGTCCGCGGCATTACGAGCAAGACCGACGCCGCCGTGCTGGTCATGACGTACTGGAACCCCGTGGTCCGGATGGGCGTGGACGAGTTCTCCCGCCGCCTGGCCGAGGCCGGGGGAGCCGGGCTCATCACGCCCGACCTCATTCCGGACGAGGCCGCCGAATGGATGGCGGCCTCGGACAAGTACGGCCTGGACCGGGTGTTCCTCGTGGCTCCCTCGTCCTCGCCCGAACGCATGAAACGCACTGTCGATGCGAGCCGCGGCTTCGTCTACGCCGTCTCCATCATGGGCGTCACCGGCGCCCGGACCTCGGTCAGCTCCGCGGCCAGGGACGTCGTCGCCGCCGCGCACGCCGCGGGCGCCGAACGCGTCTGCGTGGGCCTCGGCGTCTCCACCGCCAGCCATGTCCGAGAAATCGCCGAGTACGCCGACGGCGTGATTGTCGGCACCGCCCTCGTCGCGGCGATCCGGGACGGCGGCGTGGATGCGGTAGCCTCCTTGACGAAAGACCTCAGCACCGGCCTTACCAAGGAAGAAGCCTAAGCAATGCAGTCAGTCCTCCACGCGGCGGCGATGATTCCCGCGAGCATTCCGAGCCCCAGCTGGTCCGGATTCGACATCCCGCTGCCGTGGGGGTCCCTGCGCATCCACGCCTACGCCCTGTGCATCCTCGCCGGCATTATTGCCGGCCTGTGGCTGACCTCGGTCCGCTGGGCACGCCGCGGCGCCCCCGAGGGCAGCGTCTGGGACATCGCCATCTGGGCCATCCCGTTCGGCATTATCGGCGGACGGCTGTACCACGTGTTCTCCTCTCCGGACGCCTACTTCGGCCCGGGATTCGACGGCACAGGGGACCTGTCCCTGATTCCGCAGATCCAGCGCGGCGGCCTGGGCATCTGGGGCGCCGTCGTGCTCGGCGCCGTGGGCGCCTGGATCGGGTGCCGGCGTGCCGGGGTGAAGCTGAGCGCCTTCATGGACGCCGCGGCCCCCGGACTGCTGCTGGCCCAGGCCATTGGCCGGTGGGGCAACTACTTCAACCAGGAACTCTTCGGCGGCCCCACCACGCTTCCGTGGGGGCTGCAGATCGATCCCAACAACCCGAACTTCCCCGCCGGCATGCCGACGGACACGCTCTTCCACCCGACGTTCCTCTACGAGTCGCTGTGGAACCTGGCCGGCGTGCTGATCCTGCTGGCACTCGACCGCAAATTCAGCTTCCGCCGCGGCCGCCTCTTCTGCGTCTACGCCATGTACTACACCCTGGGCCGCGTCTGGATCGAGGCCATGCGGATCGACGACGCCGAACAGATCACCCTCTTCGGGCTCACCACCAGGCTCAATGTCTGGACCAGCATCATCGTCTTCGCCGGAGCCCTGCTCGCCTTCATCCTCCTCGGCCTGCGCAAGCGCTCCGAGCCGGACACCCCGTTCCTCCCCGGCCGCGCGCCGGCAGAGACACAGCCGGCAGGGACCCAGCCGGTGGAGACTACGCCGGCTGAGGAAAAGTCGGCGGAGGCAAAGTCGGCAGAGTCAAAGCCGGTCGCCGACGCGACCGAGGCCACCAGCGCTGACCGCACCACCAGCGCTGACCGCACCACCGGCGCCGACAGTGCCGCCCACGCTGACCGCGCCACAGGCGCCGACAGTGCCGCCCACGCTGACCGCGCCACCGTCCCCGCAGACGCGGCAACCATCCGCCATTCGGACGCCGCTGTCTCAGATAGTGAATCCCGTGCTAATCTCCGGAATAACCAAAGCGGACCAGTTCGCGCATCCGAGGATGCGGGCAGGGACTCCACGGGCGGCACCGCGCCCGCCAATGGAGCTCCGGCAGCCGGAGTTTCCGGCCGCCAGGGAACTGGAACCGCGCCGGAGGCTGAGGGCACCAAGTAGCTCAGCGCCGGCACTTCGGGTTGACCGGAGCCACCGCTCACCGGACCCGACTCCACAGCGTCGTGGCAAGAGGGCTTGCCGTGGACAGCAGATCGAAGCTGTCCATGCAAGCCCGGGCCAGCACCTGCGTAACTGTTAGTACAGGAGGCCGGGCTGGCCTACAATTCCAGTTAGAAAAACACTCTGTTGCGCCCGTCACACACCGGCGTGCCGAGTGGGGCCAATGTTGTCCCTCCCATACGCACGATCAGGAGGAAGGACGTCTCCAATGACCCAAACTCTTCACAGCCCCAGCTGGTCCGATCCGGACCAGCCCTCGGCTGCCGCGTCACCCTTCAGCCGCTTCGCGGCGATTCCGGCCGCTGCCGGACTCTACAACCCGGAAAACGAGAAGGACGCCTGCGGCCTGGCCATCATCGCCACGCTCCGCGGTGAGCCTGGCTACGACATCGTCGACGCCGCCCTGACCGCCCTGCGCAACCTCGAGCACCGCGGTGCCGTGGGCGCCGATGAAGGTACCGGCGACGGCGCCGGCCTCCTGATGCAGGTGCCGGACGAATTCTTCCGCGCAGTCACGGACTTCGAACTTCCGGCCCCCGGCCAGTACATCGTGGGAACCGCGTTCCTGCCCGCCGAGCAGCGCGAATCCGACGCCGCCCGCGCCGGCATCGAAGGCCTCGCCGCGGACGAGGGCCTGACCGTCCTGGGCTGGCGTGAAGTCCCGATCGTGGCCGACCTGGTCGGGGCCATGGCCCGGGCCTGCATGCCGTACTTCTCGCAGCCGTTCTTCGCCTCCAGCACCGGGGAAACCCTCGAGCGCAACGAGCTCGATTCCCGCGCCTGGCGGATCCGCAAGCGCGCCCAGAACAAGTTCGGCGTGTACTTCCCGTCGCTCTCCTCCCGGACCATCGTCTACAAGGGCATGCTCACCACCGCGCAGCTCGAGCCGTTCTACCCGGACCTGTCGGACAAGCGCTTCAAGACCAAGCTCGCGATCGTCCACTCGCGCTTCTCCACCAACACCTTCCCGTCCTGGCCGCTGGCCCAGCCGTTCCGCACCATCGCGCACAACGGCGAGATCAACACCGTCAAGGGCAACCGCAACTGGATGCGGGCACGGCAGTCGCAGCTCGCCAGCCCGCTGCTGGGGGACTCACCCGAAGAGCTGTTCCCGATCTGCACCCCGGGCGCCTCGGACTCGGCCTCCTTCGACGAGGTCGCCGAACTGCTCTGGCTCTCCGGCCGGCCCATCACGCACTCGATCATGATGATGATCCCGGAGGCGTGGGAAAACCACGCCACCATGGATCCGGCCCGCCGCGCCTTCTACGAATACCACTCGATGCTCATGGAGCCGTGGGACGGCCCGGCGGCCGTCTCCTTCACGGACGGCAACCTGGTCGGCGCCACGCTGGACCGCAACGGCCTGCGCCCGGGCCGGTACTGGATCACCGAGGACGGCCTGATCGTCTTCGCCTCCGAAGTCGGCGTGATCGACGTCGAACCCTCCAAAGTGGTCAAGAAGGGCCGCGTCTCGCCGGGCAAGATGTTCCTGGTGGACACCGGGGCCGGTCGGATCATCGACGACGCCGAGGTCAAGGCCGAGGTCGCCGCGGCGAACCCCTGGGCCGAATGGGTCAAGGACAACCTGATCGACCTCAAGAACCTGCCCGAACGCGAGCACGTCGTGCACACCGCAGCCTCGGTCAACATCCGCCAGCGCACCTTCGGCTACACCACCGAGGAACTGAAAATCCTGCTGGGCCCGATGGCCCGCACCGGCGCCGAACCGCTCGGTGCCATGGGCTCGGACACCCCGGTGGCCGTGCTGTCCAAACGCCCGCGGCTGCTCTTCGACTACTTTGTGCAGTCCTTCGCACAGGTCACCAACCCGCCGCTGGACGCCATCCGTGAAGAGCTCGTCACGTCCCTGACGTGCGCAATCGGCCCGAACGGCAACCTGCTGGACACCAAGCAGGTCCGGCAGCCGCAGGTCTCGCTGCCGTTCCCCGTGATCAACAACGACCAGCTCGCCAAGATCGCGAACATCGAGAGCGCCGACGGCGGCAAGGTCGCCATGAAGGTCCGCGGACTCTACCGCCCCGAAGGCGGCGAGAACTCCCTCCGGGCCCGGCTCACCGAAATCTGCGAACAGGTCTCCGGCGCCATCAACCGCGGCGTCCAGTACGTGGTGCTCTCGGACCGCGACTCGAACGCCCAGTGGGCCCCGATCCCGTCCCTGCTGCTGGTCAGCGCCGTGCACCACCACCTGCTGCGCAGCGCCAACCGCACCAAAACGGCGCTCGTGGTGGAAGCCGGCGACGTCCGCGAGACCCACCACGTCGCCGTGCTCATCGGCTACGGCGCCTCCGCCGTGAACCCGTACCTGGCCATGGAATCCGTGGAACAGCTCATCGCCTCCGGCGACGTCGTGGGGGTCACCCCGCAGGACGGCGTCTACAACCTGATCAAGGGCCTGGGCAAGGGCGTCCTGAAGATCATGTCCAAGATGGGCATCTCCACCGTGGCCTCCTACACCGGTGCCCAGACCTTCGAAGCCCTCGGCCTCGGCCAGGACCTCGTGGACGAGTACTTCTCCGGCACGCACTCCCAGCTCGGCGGCGTCGGCCTCGACGTCATTGCTGCCGAAGTCCTGGCCCGGCACCGCATGGCCTACCCCGAGAACGGCATCGAACTGCCGCACCAGCCCCTGCTAGGCGGCGGCGAGTACCAGTGGCGCCGTGACGGCGAACCCCACCTGTTCAACCCCGAGACCGTCTTCCGGCTCCAGCACGCCACGCGTGAACGCCGCTACGACATCTTCAAGGCCTATACCCGCGGCGTTGACGACCAGTCCGAGAACCTCATGACCCTGCGCGGTCTGCTGAAGTTCAAGGCCGGTTCGCGTCCCGCCGTGCCGCTCGAGGAAGTGGAACCGGTTTCCAGCATCGTCAAGCGGTTCTCCACCGGCGCCATGAGCTACGGCTCCATCTCCAAGGAAGCCCACGAGACCCTCGCGATCGCCATGAACCGGCTGGGCGGCAAGTCCAACACCGGTGAAGGCGGCGAGGACGTGGACCGGCTGCTCGATCCCACCCGCCGTTCCGCGGTCAAGCAGATCGCCTCCGGCCGCTTCGGCGTCACCAGCCTGTACCTGTCCAACGCGGACGACATCCAGATCAAGATGGCCCAGGGTGCCAAGCCCGGCGAAGGCGGCCAGCTGATGGCGCAGAAGGTCTACCCCTGGGTGGCCCGCACGCGGCACTCGACGCCCGGCGTCGGCCTCATTTCGCCGCCCCCGCACCACGACATCTACTCGATCGAGGACCTCGCGCAGCTGATCTATGACGCCAAGCGCGCCAACCCCTCGGCCCGGGTGCACGTCAAACTCGTCTCCGAGGTCGGGATCGGCACCGTGGCGGCCGGCGTCACCAAGGCGAAGGCCGACGTCGTGCTGGTCTCCGGGCACGACGGCGGTACCGGCGCCTCGCCGCTGAACTCGCTCAAGCACGCCGGTGTCCCGTGGGAACTCGGCCTCGCCGAGACGCAGCAGACGCTTATGCTCAACGGCCTGCGCGACCGTGTGGTGGTGCAGGTCGACGGCCAGCTCAAGACCGGCCGCGACGTCGTGATCGCCGCGCTGCTCGGCGGCGAGGAGTTTGGTTTCGCCACCGCCCCGCTGGTGGTCTCGGGCTGCATCATGATGCGCGTCTGCCACCTGGACACGTGCCCGGTGGGCGTCGCAACCCAGAACCCCGAGCTGCGCTCCCGGTTCAACGGCAAGCCCGAATTCGTGGTGAACTTCTTCGAATTCCTTGCCGAGGAAGTCCGCGAAATCCTCGCCGAGCTGGGTTTCCGCAGCATCGAGGAGGCGATCGGCCATGCCGAGATGCTCGACTCCCGCGACGCGATCAACCACTGGAAGGCCGAAGGGCTGGACCTGGATCCGATCCTGCACGGGCTCGAGTTCGACAACGACGCGCCGCTGCGCAACCTCACCGGCCAGAACCACGAACTCGACAAGCACTTCGACCAGCGCCTGATCGCCATGGCGGCCGAAGCGCTGAGCGACCGCACACCGGTGAAGATCTCCGTGAACGTCATCAACACGGACCGCTCCGTCGGCACCATGCTCGGCCACGTCGTGACGAAGACCTTCAGCACCGACGTCCTGGCCACCGACACCATTGACATCACGCTCAATGGCACCGCGGGCCAGTCACTCGGGGCGTTCCTGCCGGCCGGCATCACCCTGCGCATGTTCGGCGACTCCAACGACTACGTCGGCAAGGGACTCTCCGGCGGCCGCATCATCGTCCGGCCGGACCGCACCAACGTGTTCCCGGCCGAGCGCAACGTGATCGCCGGCAACGTGATCGGCTACGGCGCCACAACCGGCGAGCTGTTCCTCCGCGGCCAGGTCGGCGAACGCTTCCTGGTCCGCAACTCCGGCGCCACCGCGGTGGTCGAAGGCATCGGGGACCACGGCTGCGAGTACATGACCGGCGGCCAGACGCTCATCATCGGCCGCACCGGCCGCAACTTCGGCGCCGGCATGTCCGGGGGCACGGCCTACGTGCTGGACCTGCAGACCGAGCGCGTCAACAAGCAGGCCCTCGAGTCAGGCGAGCTGCAGCTGCGCGAGCTCGACGCCGAGGACCGCGACATCGTCCACGGGCTGCTCGTCAAGCACCTCGAGGAAACCGAGTCGCTGCTCGCGGCACGGCTCCTCGAAAACTTCGATGACACCGCAGCCCGCATAACCAAGGTGCTGCCGCGCGACTACGCGGCCGTCCTGCAAACCCGTCTTGACGCCATCGAAGAGGGCCTGGACCCCGACGGCGAAGAAGTTTGGTCTCGAATCCTGGAGGTGACCGGTGGCTGATCCACGCGGATTTCTGAAAGTACGTCAGCGTGAAACCCAGCCGCGCCGTCCCGTCCCGGTCCGCATCATGGACTGGAAAGAGGTCTACGAGGCCCAGGAAAAGGGTGTCCTGAAGAGCCAGGCCGGCCGCTGCATGGACTGCGGCGTCCCGTTCTGCCACCAGGGCTGCCCGCTGGGCAACCTCATCCCGGAATGGAACGACCTCGTCTGGCGGGACAAGGGCGAGGAAGCGATGGAGCGGCTGCACGCCACCAACAACTTCCCCGAGTTCACCGGACGGCTGTGCCCGGCCCCCTGCGAGGCGTCCTGCGTACTCGGCATCAACCAGCCCGCCGTGACCATCAAGCAGGTCGAGGTGTCCATCGTGGACCAGGCCTTCGAGAACGGCTGGGTCAATCCGCTGCCGCCGGCGCGCCTGACCGGCAAGACGGTCGCCGTCGTCGGTTCCGGCCCCGCCGGGCTCGCCGTCGCCCAGCAGCTGACCCGGGTGGGCCACACTGTGGCCGTGTACGAGCGCGACGACAAGATCGGCGGCCTCCTGCGCTACGGGATCCCCGACTTCAAGATGGAAAAAGAGCAGGTGGACCGCCGGCTGGAGCAGATGAAGGCCGAAGGCACCCGGTTCCGCACCGGGGTGGCCGTCGGCACCGACGTGACGTGGGAGCAGCTGCGCCGCCGGTACGACGCCGTCGTCGTCGCCACGGGGGCCACCGTCCCGCGTGACCTGCCGATCCCGGGCCGCGACCTCGACGGCGTCCACTACGCCATGGACTACCTCGTGCCGGCCAACCGGGTGGTGGCGGGGGAGACCGTGGAGAACCAGATCAATGCCGCGGGCAAGCACGTGGTCATCCTCGGCGGCGGCGACACCGGCGCTGACTGCCTCGGCACCGCGCACCGTCACCAGGCCGCGTCCGTGACCACACTGGCGATCGGCAAGCAGCCGCCCGTCGAGCGGGCCGGCCACCAGCCCTGGCCGACATTCCCCACCTTGTTCGAGGTCGCCAGCGCGCACGAGGAAGGCGGCGAACGCACCTACCTCGCCTCTACCGTGGAGTTCGTCGGGGAAAACGGCAAACTCACGGGCGTCAAGGTTGCGGAGACGGAATTCGTCGACGGCAAGCGCCTGCCGAAGGCCGGCACCGAGCGGATCATTCCGGCGGACCTCGTCTTCCTGTCCCTGGGCTTCACCGGCGCCGAGCCGGCCGGGATCACCGACCAGGTCCAGGCCGACTTTGACGGGCGCGGCAACGTGGCACGCGACGGTTACTACATGACCAACACTGAAGGCATCTTCGTCGCGGGCGACGCCGGCCGCGGCCAGTCGCTCATCGTTTGGGCCATCGCCGAAGGGCGCGCCTGCGCGGCCGCGGTGGACAAGTTCCTGATGGGCAGCACCATTCTGCCGGCACCCGTGGCGCCGACCGACCGTGCGATGGCTGTTCTGTAGTCCCACAGGACCTCCGGGATTCATCCGCACTTCAACTTAATCCATGCAACACACCAGTAGGGTAGGTATATGAGACGCGCTAAAATCGTGGCCACTTTCGGACCGGCAATCGCAAGCTTTGACAACACGCTGGCCGTGCTGGAAGCCGGCGTTGACGTGGCACGCATGAACATGAGCCACGGCGATTATTCCGTGCACGACAACACGTACGAGAACGTCCGCAAGGCTGCGGGACAGCTCGGCAAGGCCGTGGCCATCATGGCCGACCTGCAGGGCCCGAAGATCCGCCTCGGACGTTTCGTCGACGGTCCCCACCTCCTGGAGGTCGGTGACACGTTCACGATCACCACCGAGGACGTTCCCGGCACCAAGGACATCTGCTCCACGACCCTCAAGAGCCTGACGGAGGACGTCAACCCCGGTGATGCCCTGCTGATCGACGACGGCAAGGTCGCCCTCCGCGCGATCGACGTCGACGCCGTCAAGGTGGTCGCCCAGGTGATCGTTGGCGGCTGGGTATCGAACAACAAGGGCATCAACCTGCCCGGCGTTGCTGTCAACGTTCCCGCGCTGAGCGAAAAGGACGAGGACGATCTGCGCTGGGCCATGCGCCGCGGCGTGGACATGGTTGCCCTGTCCTTCGTCCGGGATGCCTCGGACATCGTCCGCGTGCACGAGATCATGGACGAAGAAGGCCGCCGCGTGCCGGTGATCGCCAAGATCGAGAAGCCGCAGGCCGTGGAGCAGCTCCCCGAGATCATCGACGCCTTCGACGCCATCATGGTGGCCCGTGGCGACCTCGGCGTGGAACTTCCCCTCGAGGAAGTGCCGATCGTGCAGAAGCGCGCCATCGAACTGGCACGCCGCTGGGCCAAACCGGTCATCGTGGCCACGCAGGTCCTCGAGTCCATGATCGACAACCCGCGCCCGACCCGCGCCGAGGCCTCCGACTGCGCCAACGCGGTGCTCGACGGCGCCGACGCGGTCATGCTCTCCGGCGAGACCAGCGTGGGCAAGTACCCGATCGAGACCGTCAAGGTCATGGCCCGGATCATCGAGTCCACCGAGGAGCACGGCCTGGAGCGCGTCCCCCCGCTCGGCACCAAGCCCAAGACCCGCGGCGGCGCCATCACCCGGGCCGCCGTCGAGATCGCCGACCAGCTGGATGCGAAGTACATCTGTACCTTCACCCAGTCCGGTGACTCTGCACGCCGCCTCTCCCGGCTGCGCCCCATCAAGCCGGTCTTCGCCTTCACCCCGGTGGAGCACGTCTGGAACCAGCTCGCCCTGACCTGGGGGATCCAGCCGGTCCTGGTCCCGATGGTGGGCCACACCGACGAGATGACGGCCCAGGTTGACCGCAGCCTGCTGGAACTCGACGTGGTCGAGGACGGCGACCTGGTGGTCATCGCCGCCGGTTCGCCTCCCGGAAAGGCCGGTTCGACGAACCTGCTGAAGGTCCACAAGGTGGGTGACCTCGCTGACATCGGCGGCCAGGGCGAAGCGGCCGTGGCCAAGGACAAGCTGGGCCCGTGGCCGGAAAAGAAGAAGAAGAACCGGGTCCAGGCCTAGTTCTGAAAGCTTGAATGCAAAAGGGAGGATCCCCGCCGGCTGGCGGGGATCCTCCCTTTTTGGTGCTTGGTGCTTGGTGCTTGGTGCTTGGTGCTTCGAGTGCGCGGCTGGCGGCCGCGGAGCGCGGCCGGAACCGCCGGCCGCTAGTTGACCTGGTTGATGATGGTTTCGGCCACCTCGCGCATGCTGAGGCGGCGGTCCATCGAGGTCTTCTGGATCCAGCGGAAGGCTTCCGGTTCCGTCAGGCCCATCTTGGTGGTCAGGAGGCTCTTGGCGCGCTCCACGAGCTTGCGGGTGGCGAACTGCTCCTGCAGGTCGGTGACCTCGCTCTCGAGGGCCTTGATTTCCTCGTGGCGGGACAGTGCGATCTCCAAAGCCGGGATGAGGTCCGCCGGGGTGAACGGCTTGACCACGTACGCCATGGCGCCGGCGTCGCGGGCGCGCTCCACGAGTTCTTTCTGGCTGAACGCGGTGAGCAGGACCACGGGGGCGATCCGGGCCTTGACGATCTTCTCGGCGGCCGAGATGCCGTCCATGACCGGCATCTTGACGTCCATCAGGACCAGGTCGGGCTTGAGCTCCTCGGCAAGCTGGACGGCCTTTTCGCCGTTGTCCGCCTCACCGACGACGTCGTAGCCTTCGCCCCGCAGGATCTCGATGATGTCCAGGCGGATGAGGGTCTCATCCTCGGCGACGACAACGCGGCGCGCCGGCTGGGAAGTGGGGGTTGACTCCGTCTGTTCTGACACGGGAACTCCTTGGAAAGGTACGGCGGGAACTCAACCATCATAGGTTTTGTCCGCCGATGTACTTGGACCGGTTTGGTTCGATGCGGCGTCACTGGCGCGATTCTGGAATTCAGCCTATCTGCATGTAGAGTAATTTCGCGCACTGGAAGCGATCGCGTTGCTCACAGCACTGTGGCAGGCTGATTGTTACACCGGTGTACTCCGCGCCCGAGTGGCGGAATTGGCAGACGCGCCGCACTCAAAATGCGGTATCGAAAGGTGTGTGGGTTCGAGTCCCACCTCGGGCACAGCATTCCCCCTCGTCAGAGGGGGTTTTTGCTTTAAGGTGTGTACATTGACCCTGCCCGGGTCCCTCTGACGCTGTGTCGCGGCTGGTGCCTGGCCGCCGCGGTGGCCTGTGAAGTTGTCTGGGTGGCGGGGTCAAGCGCCCTGGCTAGTGGTCCTCCGCGTGCTGGGATGTGGGGTCATCCTTTGCTCCTTTCTGACTGGTCCTGGAAGACCTGGTTGGCCTTGTACCTATTCATGCGTTGGGGTTGTGGTGATGACATGACCTCCACGAGATTCTTTCCAGATGCTTGGCCTCGATCCGCTGCTTCTTGGAGCCTGGGGAGAAGCTGGTGGCTGTTTGTCCGGCCAAAGGCGGCGTGTACAGTGTCCACACCCGTATCCACGTGATGCCTGCCGTTGGTGGGTGACTCCCTCCGTGCTTATTCTGCTGACACGAGTTCATGCATTTATGAAGTCTGCGTGACATGACTTTTCGCATGCGAGGCTGGATGCCCGCTCTGGACTGCGCGGACTGTGTCACAGATGTCCCAGAATGGGGTTGTGCGGGACGGGGACGTGTTCCGTTGTTGATCAGTCATTACCTGTCCATAAAGCGGGAGGATGGTTTTCGACATGACTGCCGAGCTTGCTCGTCTACCTTGCACACCGGCGGCAGCCACGAGCACTCCGGTGTCCGGACGAATCCGTACGGGAGCATGAGGATGGGTGGTTACCTGGGGAGCCTGTACCCGTGGCCGGACGAGACGCCGGCCACGCGTAAGGGCGCCGCGTTCACTCCGTACTTCATCGAGGCCGACCAGGTCCGCGCAGCCTTCCTGGCTGCGGGAGGCCCCGAGGCGTAGGCGTCCGTGTCTGACCTGATCGTCGGGGCAACGATGCGTGACGTGAGCAGCGCCGACCTAACGGCGCCGGGCCTGGGGTCCTGCTCCGGCCCGTCCGCTGCGGCGCGGGCAGCGGCACCCGGGGAGGTGGTGCCCATTCCGTCACGAAGGTCGGCCTACCTACACCAACGCATTCATCCGCGGTTTGTTGGGCGGACCCGAGTCCTGGCAGCAGTTGGTGTAGTTATCATGGTCGGAATCCGCTCGTCGAAGGCCTGCTCTCACCCCAGCTGTATGTTGATGGCTTTTGCCAAGCGTTTGATTCCTTCAGTGATTTCTTCCAAGGTGGCATATGAGAAGGCGATGCGAAGTTGATTGGTGCCGCTCCCGTCTRCAAAAAAGGCGCTCCCGGGCACAAACACAACTCCCGCTGCTATGGCCTCTGCAAGTACGCGATCGGTGTTGCTGCCTTCCGGGAGCGTGACCCACGTGAAGAAGCCCCCGGTGGGCGTGGTCCACAGGGTTCCTTGGGGCATGTGTGCTGCCAGGGCATCAAGGGCGGCCTGGCACCGCGCTGCGTAGACGGCACTGTAGACGGCAATCTGGCCACGCCAATCAAAGCTGCTGATGTACTGCTCCACTACCAGTTGGCTCAGCGTGGAGGGACAGATGGTGGTCGCTTCGGAGGCGATCTGGAGGCGACCGCGCACGTCCCGCGGCGCTACCACCCAGCCCACACGCAGCCCGGGGGCGAAGATCTTGGAGAACGAGCCCAGATAGAAAACGTTGTCGGGGTCCAGCGTGTGCATGGCGGGCTTGAGCGTGCCGTCGAAGCTCAGGAGGCCGTAGGGGTTGTCTTCGACAATCAGCACACCTTCGGCCCGGCAGATGTCTACCACCCGCTGCCGCCGCTCAGGAGAGAGGCTGATGCCGGATGGGTTGTTGAAGTTGGGGATGGTGTAAAAGAACTTGATGGTCTTGCCGGCCGCCTTGAGCCCGGAGATGACCTCGTGGAGGCTGTCTGGGTCGACGCCCTTGTCGTCCATGGTGACGTGCGCCACTTCCGCCTGGAAGCCTTCGAACACGCCGAGGGCGCCGACATAGGTCGGTCCCTCCGTGATCACGACGTCGCCCGGGTCGCAGAAGAGTTTGGTTACCAGTTCCAGCGCCATCTGCGAGCCGGCTGTGATCTGTACGTTTTCCGGAGACGTTTTGATGCCTTCGAGCTCCATGACCTCGCAGATCAGGGCCTGCAGTTCCTCAGTCCCGGCACCGGGGCCGTATTGCAGAGCCTCCAGACCGCGGCAGGCAACGACGCAGCCTGCCACGGCGGCGATGTCATCCATGGGGAGGACGGGCAGATAGGGGTTGCCTCCCGCCAGCGAGATCATGCCCGGTTTCATGGAGACGTCGAAAACTGCACGCACCGGGGAAGGCTGGAAACCGGCTGCGCGCCTGGCCATCTTTTCAATATGGGACAGTTCTGTTGTGGTGGTCATGATCGTCCTTTGAGGGTTGGCGGGACGCGACGGTGCGCCCCGATGATGGTCTTTGTTCTTTGCTACTGTGCCGCCGGGAAACGAAGCAGGATGACGGTGGCGACCTGGATGGGGCGCTAGGGATGCTGTAGTCGTTGCTACGAAAGAGGACCGTGAAAGTCACAGCGGGCCTAATTCCCGCCCGACGCCCCTGTTCGTGACCCCGCCGAAGGGAAGCCCGGCGGAGGTCGGCACTAGCTGGTATGTTTTGCGACCGGGTGACGCACGACCGGGGTCATCACGCCAAGCTGCATTTTCGCCAGGATCCGCTATCGGCTATTTCGGTACCGGGTGTTGACGGATGCCTAGGGCTGACTACCCAGACCTAAGGCGTACCCGATCGCCAGACCGTGTGCAGGGCAATGTCGAACAGCTTCCGCTCGCCCAATTCCGTGAACACCCAGACAAACCCCTGTTGCGGAAAAGGCTCGTCGACCGACCCGCGCCAGACTTCACCGGTTTCGTGATCCAGGACAACGACCCGGTGCCCCGGCGCAAGTAACAGGAAGTCTTCGACCTCACATCCTGAGAGGAAGTCTTTCGGCCCTTTTCGTTCTGACGCGAATTTCGCAGCCGCCTTCCGCAGCGAACACGGAGCTTGGCCGGCCGCCGGGCATGCCACTAGCATCAAGCTGTCGGTCGTCTCGCCGGAGATCCCGCCCCTATCGTGGTTCATCGGAGGACGTGCCCCAGCTTTCCCAAATCGTGCCCGGCGGCAGCTCACCGTCCAGCCGGGCCTCGTAACGGCCCGGGGCGAGCCGTGTTACCAGGATGCCGACTCGTTCGGCCATGGCCGTGGGCTTCAGGATTTCCAGCGCCTTGTCCAGAGCGGCGTCCAGTTCCCTTGGCGTTTGAGCGTTTATGAAGAGGCAATCGGGCGTTGCTTGGATGGTCATAAGTCCTTACTCTCTTGGCTTTGGTGCCAACCTCATCGTTGTCAACTGTGTGGCGGTTGAATATTTAGCTGCGGTTACCGCTGTTACGTCACCTCCGTCTCCTCATGGCCACGTTGCCACGGACCTCCCACGCACGGAACCGGTGGACTCGCCCTTGGACGCCACCGGTTTCCAATCCATGCTGCCCAGGAACTTGGATTTCGATGCCGAGATCAAGGTCGTACGCGCCCGGGTTGTAGGCGTTGGCGCGCATTGCCCGCGGACCAAACCGTGCGCCCGGGCGGTTTGTGGTGTTGCCATCCCACGGTGTTCCGACGATGGCGACATCCGGACGCCATCGTCGAGCTGCTCAGGTTCCGTAAGGTACGGTCGTTGCCCGAAATGTCGGCACGCCAATGTAGGACTGGGCATCGAGTTGTGCCTTGATCCCGGGAGGGCGACATGGCCATGGGTGGTAGTTCATGGATGTATCTGCTTTGTGGTTGACGAGGCGCGGCTAATGCTCGGTATCGTCGGCCGAGGTGTCTCGTGACAGCGCTGCGTCCACAACCGTCCAGGCCATGGCGATCGCGCCTTCGATCAGTGCACGATCGGCGCGCTCCGAGACTGCAGCTTCAGTGAATGCGGACTGATGGTTTGACACGGGAGAATCACAGATCTTGACATGCGGGTGAAGGCTAGGGACAACCTGGGAGACCGCGCCGAAATCGGTGGATGCTCTGAATGCGCGGGCTTCGGCATCGTTGGGAAAGCTCCGGCCCAAGGCCTCGGCATTTTGTTGGTAAAAGGCCGCAAGCTGCGCCGACTGGATGACGTTCGGGTAGGCCGGATACTCCCATTCCAGCTCCACGGTGCAGCCGGTCGCCATGGCTGCCCCCGTGAAGCATGCTTCGATACGTGGAGCCACATCCTCCAGATCCGCCAGAGTTTCGGCCCTAATCGCGTACACGCCGCCGGACTTCCCGGGAATGACATTGGCAGCGGTGCCGGCATTCGTGACCACACCATGGACACGCGTTTCGATGGGAAGCTGCTGACGAAGCAACCCCACCGCGACTTGGGCAAGCGTCGATGCATCGGCGGCATTCGCTGCTTCCCACGGCGAGGCGGCAGCATGGGAGCTCTTGCCCGAAAACTCGAAGGAAAACCCGTTGGTAGCAAGGAAGCCGGGTGACGCGTCTTCGAATGGCGCCGGATGCACCATCATGGCCACATCGGCTTCAACGAATGCACCCTGCTCCAGCATCAGGATCTTGCCGCCGCCGGTCTCCTCTGCGGGGGAACCCACGACTTCGATGGTGAGGTCGAGCTCGGCTGCCACACTTTTCAGGCCCACGGCAGCTGCGACAGCGCATGCGGCGATGATGTTGTGGCCGCAGGCGTGGCCCAGCTCTGGCAAGGCGTCGTACTCCGCCACCACGACAGCCTTGAAAGAACCCTCGCCGGCGACCCCCGAGATAGCGGTTTCCAGTCCGTAGGCGCGCTCGGTCACGGAAAATCCAGTGTCACGCAGCTCGTTCGCCACTTCCCGGCTTGAGTAATACTCCGCAAAGCCGAGTTCCGGCGTGCCGTGAATGCGGTGGCTGAGGTTGATCGCCCGGTCGCCGAACGCTTCTATGGCATCCCGCACTGCCGCCTTGATTTCGTTGCGCAGTTCGGCGTCCTTGCTGATTGTTTTCGGTGCGCCACCGGGGACGGCAGTGTTGGTGCTCATGCGTCGACCGCCGCGATGAAGCCGACAGCATGGCCCTCAGTTACCGCAAAGGACGCGCCTGCCGGTGTTGTCAGGAAGGCCCACACGAATCCCGTGACGGGCATCTTGACCTCTTCCACCACCGTGCCGTCCATGCCCACAATGTGCGCAACAACGCTGCCTTGTTCCACGATGGTTCCTGGTTCGCACACGGGGAACAGCACCCCTGACTCACTGGACATGAGTACGCCGTGATATGTGAAGGTGCCTCGGAGCCTCTCCACCGGCTGCGGGGCCTGGTCATCGAGCATGCCGAGCGCGGACATGACGTTGAGAACACCGCGGATACCGACCTCGTATCCCTGGTGCCCGCGCTCGTCGAGCAACTCGACCATCAGTCCAGGAATGCCATGGGCTGAGGCTGCAGCGGCGGGCTGGCCATCGACTGATCCCACGCGCTCTGCCGTGCCATCGTCCGGGTCGGTCATGAGAACCGGGGTGACGCCGAAGGCCTCCGCCATGGTCCGCTGTACTAGGCGCACCTCTGGTGAGGAGCACTGTGCAGCGAACTCCATGGACATTGTGACAGCCGGCTCTGCGTTGTTATGCAGGTCGATGTAGTGGGTGGCCACGTCGAAGAGATTGCGAACCTGGGCTCCAATCCGCATGGTTGGTGAACCTGTCGGGTCACTAGGCCAGTAGCACGGCATGCCCAGGTGGATGTCGTCTTCGGGGGAGGCGTAGGTTCCCCGGTCGAAGGCCAGGGGGTTGGTCACCGGAACTGAAATCAAGGTACCTCGCAGATTCGAGGGGTCAATGCGGTCGATGAGTTTGAGGAGTGTCCGTGTGCCCGTGATTTCAGTGCCGTGGGTCGCTCCGGTGACCAGCAGCACCGGACCTGGCTCCGTGCCGTGGACGATGCTTACCGGCACGCTGATGACCTGCCCTGAGGCGGACGAGGTGGCTGGTAGCCGCCCGTGCCGAATTTCTCCACTGGGCACGCGGAGGGGGCCGACTTCGAAAATGTTCATTGCAAGTGTCCTAAAGGTTGGATTCACGCAGCGGGGGAGACCGCAGTGGAAGTCAGGCAGTGATGTGTGATGGCGTCGGTGGTGAGCTGATTTCCCGATAGCTCCCTGGCGACGCTGCCGTTCTTGACGATGAGTACTCGATTGCAGAGATGGGCAAGATCTTCGTATTCGCTGCTTGCGATGACCACGCAGCAGCCCTCTTGCGCAGCACGATTGATGAGTTCAAAGAGTGTCTTCTTTGCTCCGACGTCGACGCCGTTGGTGGGTTCGTGGAGGAAAAGCACATTTGGACGAGTGAGCAGCCACTTTGCGAGGATCAACTTTTGCTGATTACCGCCGCTGAACGATCCCAGGGGCAGGTCGGGATCGAGCGGCTGCAGCCCAACACGGCTCATTGTTTCCATTGCCTCTTTGCGCTCGTCCGCGTAGGCCATGCGCCCCGATCGCCAATAACGTCCCATGGTGGCCATCGTGAGGTTCTCGGCGGCCGACGCTGCCATGAGCCCGCTGGAAGTCGTCCGGTCTGCCGGTATGTAAGCCATGCCCATGCCCATTGCCCGCCGGGGTCGAAGCCAGCCTTGTTCCACTGCCTCGCCCTTGATCTCGATCTCGCCGGTACCTCGGGTTGCACCGAAACAGAGGCTGATGATCTCCTCGAATCCGTCACCCACGAGGCCAGTCAGCCCGAGGATCTCGCCACGGGATGCCACAAAGGAGACGCCTCGTGTTTCGGTTCCGCTGAGGTTTGACACGCAGAGAACGGGTTCGGCCACGTTTGTGTGTTCCTGTGGGTATAGGTTCGTTAGCTCCGTGCCAAGGATCGCTGTTACAAGATCGTCAGTTGAGGCTGATGCGATGTCCATGGTCGCCACGACTTCCCCTGACCTCAGGATGGTCGCGCGATCGCAAATCTCCTTCACTTCATCGAGTCGGTGAGTCACGATGAGGACCGAACTGCCGGTTGCCCTGATCCTGCGGAGGACGTCGAACACCTTATGGACCGCATCTCCCGGGAGGTACGCAGTGGGTTCGTCAAGAATGAGCACGCCACGCTCGTCGCCGCTGATGGACTCGATGCCCCTGATGATCGAGAGCATGGCACGTTCCACTGCCGACAGGGAGCCGACGATGGCCCCTGGGGACAAGTTGAGTCCGTACCGTTGCAGGATTTCGGTTGTGTATGAGCGTTGAGCGCGCCAGTTGACCATCCCCCAGCGGGTCCGGTATCTGCCCAGGCCGAGCGTCTCGGTGACGGTGGATGAAAGAACCAGTCCCAAGTCCTGGTGCACGAATCCCAGCTTCAGGCTTTGTGCCGTCTTTGGGTCGATCGGGAGGTTTTCCGACCGTCCCGAGACGACGACCCGTGGTGGTCTGCTTGGTGCGTAGCCGCCGTCGGGAGCAATCTGCCCGGCGAGGAGTTTGATGAGCGTGGATTTTCCGGAACCGTTCTCACCAAGCAACGCATGGATTTCTCCGCGTGCGATGCTCAGGGAGGCGTCCTTCAGGACGGGGCGGGCGCCGTAGGACTTCGTGAGATGCTCGGCATGGAGCAGGGGTTCGACAATGGTTGACGTCATGGTGCTGATCACCTGCGCCAGAGTTGGGTGTAGAAGGCTCGGAAATCGAACGGACCATACCAATCGCCCGAGTTCTTCGCGAGATCGATGGTGTCGATGTTGGCCCGGGTAAACGTACGGTTCGGGACGCGCTCATCGGCCACCGCCACTTCACCGGCCGCCGCGCGGAGGGACTGGTCCACCGCCGCCCAGCCCATCTGGTAGAGATTTGTGCCGACGGTGGCAGCTCCCGCGTCAGCTTTGTCCCGAAGTCCGCTTAGAGCCCCGATGATTGCCGTGGAGCCCACCAGGCGGATGTTTCTGCCGCTGAGGCTCGTAATCGAGGGCTTGATGGCGAGGCTCATGTCGTCGACGAGGCTCACTACATAGCGGGTATCGGGGTTGCGTTGCAAGAATGCGTTGACCTGAGGCTGCAGCAGCGCAGTCCATGCCGCCAATGGCGCGTCCTGGACAGTCGGCTTGACGTCAGGGCAGAGCTCGGCGAATCGATGGGTGAACTGGTCTACGACATCAGAACTCGACGTCCCGAAAGTCGAAGAACCCAAGTAGAGAACGCCGTCGCGACACGATGAGTCTGCCGCAACAAAGTTGGCCTGCCGTGTGCCCACGTCGTTACTTGCCGATGCATAGCCAAACAGGCCGATGTCGGCGAGTTCCTGGGAGACCTTGCCTGGTGCGTCGCTGCCGACACTGATCACCGGGATTCCGTGTTGCTTTGCTCCCGTGATGCTCGATGCGACGCTCTTCGGGGGCGTTCCCTGCAACAGGATGACATCGACGTTTTGAGCTACGGCCTGATCCACAAGGGCTGCTGCCTTAGGCGGATCGCCCTCACTGTCGGAAACAGTCACTGTGGCACCGGCAACCGCGGCACCCTCTTTAACCCCGGCCAGGACGTCTTGGCTGAATGGAAAGCTCAGGCCGCTTGCGATGAACCTGATGTTCTTGCCCTTCAAGGCAGAACCGTTCTTGACCGGAGGAAGCGTTGGCCCGCCGGTCACGGGAGCGACGTCAACGGCCAGTGCCTTTGATGCGACGCTCTGCTGATCGGAAAGCACGGACGTGGCGCCCGCGTTCTCGCTGGCTCGTTGACAGCCGGTCAGTCCCAAGAGCGCAGCGGAAATCATGATGGGCAGTACGACGGCGCGGTTGTGTTTCATCACTTGAGTCACCTAATTTGTTGATCGAGGACGGCTTGTTATGTGCGCTACGCGCGGGGTGCGCGGCCATTGCGGCGCGCTGCATATGTCGAGAGGGCGACGCCCAGGATCAGGGCCGCTCCATAGAAAACTTGCGTCACCCAACCTGCGAGCCCCAGGAGCTGGAGCCCAGTGATGCCTGTCGCGAGGAAGTATGTCGCCACGGTCGTGCCCAGGATGTTGAACCGGCCAGGCGTGAAGCTGGTAGACCCGAGCATCGCCGCGGCGAAGGGCGCAAGGGCGTAACTGCTGCCGACATTGGGGTCCGCAGAGCCCAAGACGCCGGCCAGCAGAACGGCCGCCACTGCTCCGAGAAGTCCGGAAACGATGAGGGACCCGGCGCGGATCGTATCCACAGGGATTCCGGAGAGCCGGGCCACTTCGCGTCCGGCACCGGTAAAGTACAGGCTGCGCCCGATGGGCGTGTGCTGGAAGATGTACCATGCCACCACAACTGCAGCCAATGCGTAGAAGAAGACCAGCTGGACCCCTCCGACGGTGCTTCGGGCAGCATCAATCAAATCCACGGAGATGCCCGTGACGGTCAGGTTGTTTAGGCCCAGGGCAAGGCCGACGAGGACCGAGGTCATCGCGAGCGTCACGATCAGCGAGCTGATGCCGATGCGGACAATAAAGAACGCATTAAAGCAACCAACCACCAAGCCAATGGCAAGCGCCACGAGGACTGTTGGCAGGAGCGGCCATTGCTGGACCACGTTGAGGTACCCGACGGCGACCACGGTGATGACAACCACACCGCTGGATGACAGATCATACTCGCCGGCGGCCATCGGGATGGTGACTGCGATCGCCACAATGAGGACCGTGGCCTGCGAACTGAGGATGTAGCCTATGTTCGAACCCGAGAGAAAGACTCCGGGCATGAGCAGGCTGAAGACAAGGATCATCAAACCCCATGTGATGATCAGGCCGAAGCGCGAACCGATTAGCGCGAAGCGGTCCTGGGCTTTCGGCCCTGGTTTGACCAAGGGGGTGCCCGGCATGTCTTTGGGGAAGGGCGGTTCACCCGTGCCGCCGGGGCTGTCGCCGGACCTTGTGGGCATGGCCGCTGGCTCCTGCCCTATTCCTGTTCGCATTCGTGCCATCATTGCCACTCCTAGGGATCTAACACTGTGCTGGCGCATCATTGCGCCCTAGGAAAAGCTTGTGGCCTCCTGCCAGTGGAGGGATAAATTTGTTCGAATTCTGCAGGAACAAGGCCTGAAATGTAGAAAAACGTTTTCCTGTGGTCCATCAGTCGGTCCAAGGCCGAAGCGGCACCACACCTGCCGCTTGACCGTCGTCTCCAAGAATTCTGCCCATTCTCTTGACGGGCCGCAGGTCGATGATCCGGTTCGAAACGACGACGGCGGGAAACCGCTCCAGCAGGGCTGCCTCGACCGCTTCGAATTCCCTCAGCGAGTGAAGCCAATAGGTCACAACAAGGTTGTTGGCTCCTGTTGTCGCTGCGGCGACCCGAACTTGAGGGGATCCCGCGAGGCTCCGGCATACTTCCTGGAGTATGTTCGCAGGAACTTTCGCCCAGATCGTGGCAGAGACGGGCCAGCCAAACACTGGCGTCGCGAGATCGCATCTGACCCTTGTCACGCCGCTGGCGATGAGCCGGTCCACACGACGCCGGGCCGTCGCCGGTGTGACGCTTGCGTATGACCCTAGTTCCTGAAATGCCATCCGGCCATCAATCACCAGCGCGTCGAGTAGGGCGCGGTCCACTGAATCAAGCTGCGGTATTTCGGGGCGGGCGTGCGCATCCCGCGGGGCCGCTGAAGTGAGGCGGTTCACCTGGCGGGTGTCGAGTGCGCGGACCCGCCAGCGGCTCCCCTCCCCGTACAGCGTTGTCACGATCGATACTTCTACTGAGTCGACACCCGGGTACGCGGCCAGCCGGCTCAGTACCCCATCCTGAAGCGCACGAAGGCTTCGGGCGAAAACCGTCATGGAAAGATCAGGCGAACCACCCGTGATTTCCAACGTAGCCACCGATGGGTCGTTCTGTAGCCTTGCCGTCAGCTTCCCCCTGAGCCGCGGCCGACACTTCAGCAAGACGAAAGCCGTCACGCCAACATCGTGAAAAGCCGGGCCGGGCGTAGCACTCACCCATGCGAGTCCGGCTTCTCGCAAACGGTCCCATCGGCGAGCTAACGTGATGGGTGCGACGTCCAAAGCTTGCGCAATCAGCGCCCAAGATGCGCGGGGCGCGCGCTGCAGTGACTCCAGCAAAGCCAGATCGAGCTCGTCCGGAACAAACACTTCATTCACGATTACCTGACCACTTGCAGACTAGATCCGTCATCCCGCGAGACACCTGTGGCTGCCTTGTCCCGTGTGCGTAGGGTTGCAGACGTTGAACGCATCAAATATCCATCACCTTACCGCCCCAAAAATCCCTTGGGCAGGGTCGTGAACTGCCAGGTCGCGGCGACCCTTGACATGGCCGCCGATGCGGCCTCGTGCCTCGCGAACTTGCGCCTGTTCGCGCGCTAGCTCTGGGACGAGATGAACGCGGGCACCAAGCCAGGGCCGAAGCGATAGCCGCCCGGCGCTCGAGGGCGCGGACCCCCGGTCGATGCCGTGCCCGGACGCTTCAAACGCTATTGCATGCCGTATGCGCGACGGGCCCGTCTCAGTTCACGTCACCGACCCTGCCTTTACCGCTCGGGGATGACCGCGATGCCCTGGATCTCGATCATGGCCTCTTTCTGCCATAGCCGCGTCACGCCGATGCCAGCCATGGCCGGGTACTGAGAGCCGGCCATTTCCCGCCAGATCCGTCCGATCTCGCGGCCATTCGCCATGTAGTCGCCTACGTCCGTGAGGTAGATGGTGACGTTGACAAGGTCCTCGGGCTGCCCGCCGGCTTCCCGTAGCGTCGTGAGCACGTTTGAGAACGCCTGGGTGAACTGCTGCACGATGCCGCCGGACACGATCTTCATGTCCTTGTCGAGCGCTGTCTGGCCGCCCAAAAACACCGTGTTGCCGGCGAGCATGCCGTGCGCGAAACCTGAGGGCTTGGGGAGCGATTCCGGGTTGATCGTCTTGTGGCTCATGCTGTTCCTCCTGGTTTGTGGTGTCTGCAAAATCTTTGAAATGTCTCTGTGCAGATCATTCCTGCTCGTGCTACGTTGAGCATATGTGACGATCGTAAAAAAATCGATACACGCATTTGAAAGAAGCAGCACTCGAAGGGACAGATCGCATGAAACTCGCCACCTTGCGGACAGCCGGCGGAGGTACGACGGCGGCGCTCGCCACGGGCGCCGATTCTTACCTGGCGCTGCCGGCCAACGACGTCGGTGCGCTACTCGCCCAGCCGGAGTGGCGGACCATCGTGGAAAGGGCTGCAGCTGCGACCGATCTAGTCGTCATTTCCGGCGCCGACGCAGACTTCGGCCCCCTCCTTCCACGGGCGGGCAAAGTGATCTGCTGCGGACTGAACTATGGCGACCACATCCAGGAAATGGGACGCGAGCTTCCCGAATACCCCACACTTTTCGCGAAGTATGCAGACACCCTGATCGGCGCCTCGGACGCTGTGGAAGTCCACGGCAGCGTCCGCGTCGATTGGGAAGCTGAGCTCGCCGTGGTCGTTGGTTCTGAGCTGTTCCGCGCCGACGAGGACCAGGCCCGCGCGGCAATTGCCGGTTACACCGTTGCCAACGATGTCTCCATGCGCGACTGGCAAAACCGGACCCTGCAGTGGTTCCAAGGCAAGGCCTTCGACCGGACCACACCGGTGGGCCCGGTCCTGCTGACCGCGGACGAAGCAGACGGTGACTTCGAAGTCCGCGGCTACGTCAGCGGGGAGCTTGTGCAGCAAGGGAACACCAGCACCCTGGTATTCAGGCCGGCGCAGCTCCTTTCCTACATTTCGCAGTTCACCATCCTGCGTCCGGGCGACCTCGTTCTCACGGGAACGCCCGGGGGAGTCGGCATGGGCATGACCCCGCCGCGCTTCCTGAACGACGGCGATATCCTCACCACCGAGATTGACGGGATCGGCAGGCTCGAAAACCTGTTCCGGATCCATACACCCGTCACCGCAAACGCCTGACAACAGCACCAACCACTTCGAAGGAGAGACCACCATGAGCCAAACGGCCACCGAATACAGCCTTGAAGGCGACAACTCCATCTACGCCCAGGCTGACGGCAAAGTAGTTCCGGTCGTCACCCGCGCCGGTGCAGAAGACACCAACACCGCCCAGTCCGGCGACTGCATCCGCGTCTCCGGCGTCAGCATCCAGCACACGCCAGCCACCAAAATCTGGTTCGGTCAGGTCTCCAACACTCCCGGCTACCGCTCGCTGCCGCACCACCACGGCGAGGCCGAAACTGGCGGCTACGTGCTGCGCGGACACGGACGCATCTACTTCGGCGAGAACTACCAGGACTTCATCGACATGAAAGACGGGGACTGGGTTTTCGTGCCGCCGTTCATGCCGCACGTTGAGGCCAACATGTCCGTCACCGAGGAGCTTGTGTGGCTCACCGCGCGCACTCCCGAGAACCTCGTGGTCAATCTCGAGGACGTTGCGGACGAAACCCTCGCCGACTACCGCAGGGCATAGCCGCCATGATCACTGGAACCTTGACGTCGGAGACCTTCCTCCGGGCGGTCGACCTTACGCCGGTGGCCGCGGAGGTCCACGATGAAGCGTATGAGGCAAGCACGCAGTATGTGCCGTGGCCCAAGGCTTACGGCGGGGACATGGTGGCCCAGGCGGCCGCGGCCATGATGCGCTCGGTGGACGCTGACCGGCATCTGCACTCGATGCACAGCTACTTCATGCGGCCTGTCGACGTCGGTTCCAGCGTTCGCTACGAAGTGGAGCGCTTGCGCGATGGTCGCGGGTACTCCACCCGCACCGTCCGCGGCTTCCAAAACGGCAAGCCCGTGTACGCGGCGATGGGTTCCTTCCAGGTTCCCGAGGAGGGTCCGGACTTCCAGCCTGAGGCCCCTGCCGCCGTCGAACCTGACTCGCTGCGCAGCGCAGCAGACGTGCTGGACGGAATCGCCGGCCCGGCCGCGGACTATTGGTCCACAGGCCGTAGTTTCGACATGCGGCATGTTCCCGGGCCGCTCTATGTTGAGGTTGAGGGCGGTTCGGTGCCACAGCAGGCCATTTGGGTCAAGGCTTTCGACAGCCTGCCCGACGACGCCGACCTCCACCGCGCCGCGCTGGCATACGTGTGCGACTACACCATTCTGGAACCGCTCCTGCGCCTGAATGGACTCAACTGGTCCAGCCCGCGCCTTGCCACCGCCAGCCTCGACCACTCGATGTGGTTCCACCGCGATGGCCGCGCCGACGACTGGGTCCTCTACGCCCAGGAAGCGGTTTCTAGCCAGAGCAATCGCGGACTGGCCATGGGCAGGTTTTTCGACAGGCAAGGAAGGCTCATCGCCACCGTCGCCCAAGAAGGCATGATCCGTGCCGGTGCCTAATCGCCTGAAAACATCATCCGCAGCTTCAACAACGCACCACTGAAAGGAACGGCCATGACAATGACGACATCGGCCCACGTGGACACGTTCACGCGCGAGCACCTTCCGCCTACCAACACCTGGCCGGCGCTCGAGTTCACCCTGCCCGAACTCCAGTACCCCGAGCGGCTCAACGCAGCGGCCGTGCTCATCGACAACGCCGTCGCTGAACACGGTCCGGAGCGCCCGGCACTCCGGACGCCTGATGGCACAGTCTGGACGTACGGAGCGTTGCAGCAGCGCGCCAACCAAGTAGCCCAAGTCCTCACGGAGGACCTTGGCGTGGTCCCGGGCAACCGCGTGTTGCTGCGAGGCCCGAACAACCCGTGGATGGTGGCCGCGTGGCTTGGCGTCCTGAAAGCGGGCGCGGTGGTGGTCACCACCATGCCCATGCTGCGGTCCGGCGAGGTAGCTACGCTGATCCAGCTCACCAAGCCGGTGGTTGCGATCTCCGATTACCGCTTTGTGGACGAGCTCGCCGCGGCCGCTGGGGACGACATCGCTGTCCTAACGTACGGAGCGGAAAACGCATTCGGCGACGACGCCGATCTCACCGCGCGCTGTGAGTCCAAGAGCGGGAAGTTCACGGCAGTGGACACGTCCGCGGACGACGTCGCCCTCTTGGGGCCGACGTCGGGCACTACCGGTGTGCCTAAGGTGACCATGCACTTCCACCGGGACATCCTGGCCAACGCCGACACGTTTGCCCGCTGCATCCTGCAGCCCACGGCGGACGACGTCTTCGCCGGTTCGCCGCCGCTCGCCTTCACGTTCGGCCTGGGCGGTTTGGTGGTGTTCCCGTTGCGGTTCGGTGCGTCATCCCTGCTCACCGAACGCGCTGCGCCGGTGGAGTTGGCCGAAAATGCGGCCGCCGCCGGTGCGACCATCCTGTTCACGGCGCCCACCGCCTACAGGGCAATCCTGAAGGAGAACCGCGGCGAACTGCTCCGCAGCCTGCGCATCGCCGTTTCCGCCGGCGAGCACCTGTCCCAGGAAACATGGCACGCCGTACACGCGGCCACAGGCCTGCGTCTGGTCAACGGCATCGGCGCCACCGAAATGCTGCACGTCTTCATTTCTGCAGCGGGCGACGACATCCGGCCCGGGACCACGGGCCGGGCAGTTCCCGGTTACCGGGCAACGATCCTCGACGACGACGGCAACGAACTCGGCCCCGGGCAGGTTGGCCGTTTGGCGGTCATTGGCCCGACCGGCTGCCGCTACCTCGATGACGAACGCCAGTCGAACTACGTCGTCAACGGCTGGAACGTTACCGGGGACACGTTCATCAAGGACGAGGACGGCTATTTCACGTACCAGGCCCGCTCGGACAACATGATCGTCTCCTCCGGCTACAACATCGGTGCGCCGGAGGTTGAATCCGCCATTGACCAGCACCCGGACGTGGTGGAAAACGCGGTCATCGGCGTCCCGGACCCGGAGCGCGGCAGCATCGTCTGCGCGTTCATCGTGCTGCGCGAAGGCGTCACAGGCGACGCCGGAAAGCGCAAGGACATCCAGGACTTCGTCAAGAAGACCATCGCCCCGTACAAATATCCGCGGGACATCCGGTTCGTCACTGAATTGCCACGCAATCCCAGCGGCAAGCTGCAGCACTTCAAGCTCCGTGACAGCTTCCTCGGCGGCGATACCACGAGCGAAACCCAAGAACTTACCCCCGCCGGCCAAAGCCAGGCTTGAGAAGGAGCGCAACCATGAAAATCGCAATCGTTGGAGGCGGCCCCGGTGGCCTGTACTTCGCAGCACTGATGAAGCAGCTGGACCCCTCACACAACATCACCCTCTGGGAACGGAACGCTGCGAGCGACACCTTTGGTTTCGGCGTCGTATTTTCCGATGAGACGCTTGGCGGCATCGGCAACGCCGACGCCGTGGTGGCGGACTACATGGGCCGCCGGTTCGCCCGCTGGTCCGATATCGACATCCACTTCGGCGGAGAAATGATCACCGTGGGAGGCCAGGGCTTCGCCGCCATGAGCCGCAAGGAACTGCTCGAGCTGCTCCAGCGCCGCTGCGCCGAGCTCAACGTGGACCTGCGCTTCCAGACCATGGCGCCGGATATCGAGGAACTCGAAGCCAACTACGATCTCGTGCTGGCCGCGGATGGTGTCAACTCACAGATCCGTGCCAAGTACGCCGACTCCTTCGGACCCGATCTGGACCCGCGCACCAACAAATACATGTGGCTCGGTACGGACCAGGTGTTCGAAGCCTTCAAGTTCTTTGTGAAGGAAACCGGGTGGGGCGTCATGCAGATCCACGGCTACCCGTACTCGGATGAGGGCTCCACGTTCATCGTCGAAATGCACGAGGACGTGTGGCGGGCGGCCGGCTTCGACGAGACCGCCACTGATGTCTTTCCTCCCGGCGTATCCGACGAAAAAGCAATCGCCAAAATCTGTTCGATCTTTGCCGAGGAACTGGACGGCTACGCGGTCTTGTCCAACAACTCCAAGTGGCTGAACTTCAACACCGTGCGCAACCAGAGCTGGCGCCACAACAACGTGGTGCTGGTGGGTGATGCCGCCCACACCGCGCACTTCTCCATCGGCTCCGGCACCAAGCTCGCCATGGAGGATTCCCTCGCCCTGGCGGCCTGCCTCCACGAACACCCGGACGTCGAGTCCGCGCTGTCCGCCTACGAGGCCGAACGCCGGCCCGTGGTGGCGTCCACCCAGCGTGCCGCCCAGGCCTCGTTGGAATGGTTCGAGCGCATCGGCCAGTACAAGGACCAAGAGCCGACGCAGTTCGCCTTCAACCTGCTGACCCGCAGCCGGCGCATCACTCAGGAAAACCTGCGCCTTCGCGACCCCGAGTTCGCGGAGGCAGTGGACCGGAACTTCGCAGGCGCCCACGGCCTTGCAGAGACCGCCCCGGCCATGTTCCAGCCTTTCCGCATCGGTGAGTTGGAAGTTAAGAACCGCATCGTGGTCTCGCCCATGGACATGTACTCCGCGGTGGATGGCATTCCGGGCGACTTCCACAAGGTCCACCTCGGTTCCAAGGCGCTTGGCGGAGCCGGCCTGGTCATGACGGAAATGGTCTGCGTCTCGGAGGCAGGCCGCATCACCCCCGGCTGCAGCGGCCTCTACACAGACGGCCAGCGCGACAGCTGGAAGGAAATCGTGGACTTCGTCCACGCCCGCTCCACCGCGAAGATCGGCGCCCAGCTTGGCCATTCCGGCCGCAAGGCGTCCACCAAGCTCATGTGGGAGGGCATCGACGAGCCCCTCGAGTCCGGCAACTGGCAGGCAGTTGGCCCCTCAGCGCTGCCCTACGGTCCCGACAGCCAGACCCCGGTGGAACTCGATCGTGAAGGCATGGAAGCCATCAAGGAAGAGTTCGTCGCCGCGACGCTCCGGGCTGAGCAGGCAGGTTTCGACCTCCTCGAGATCCACGCCGCCCACGGCTACCTGCTCTCCTCGTTCCTCTCGCCGGTGTCCAACCGCCGGACAGACGAATACGGTGGCAGCCTGGAGAACCGCCTGCGGTTCCCGCTGGAAGTGTTCGACGCCGTCCGCGCGGCCTGGCCCGCAGCCAAGCCTGTGACGGTGCGCATCTCGGCGACCGACTGGATCGAGGGCGGAAACACCTCCGACGATTCGGTTGAGATTGCCCGGGCCTTCGTCACCCACGGCGCTGCCGGTCTGGATATCTCCACGGGCCAGGTGGCAACGGAAGAGAAGCCCGCCTACGGACGCAGCTACCAGACGCCGTTCGCTGACCGGATCCGGCATGAAGTCGCCGCCCCCGCGGGCGTGGCTGTAATCGCCGTCGGCGCCATCTCCAGCTACGACGACGTGAACTCCATCCTCCTCGCCGGCCGCGCAGACCTCATCGCCCTGGGCCGCACCCACCTGTACGACCCCCAGTGGACCCTGCACGCCGCCGCTGAACAGGAATATCAGGGCCCCGGCGCGCAGTGGATTCCGCAGTTCCGCGCAGGACGCCGCAAGCCACCGAGCTCCCGCACCGACGCCGTACGTCCGCGCCTGTCCCTGCTGCGGGAACCGGACGCTGAAGAAGCCACCACCCACCTGCGCTGGACGCCCGCGTCCGCCGCCGCGTCGGTGCTGGCCAAGTAGTCGTCCACTAGGAGAATCATGGATCACACTGAGACGCGGGGGCATCCGGAATATCCGCAGGCAACCATCCACCGCACGGTGGAATGGGTGGACACTGACGCCTCCGGCCACCAGCACAATTCGGCCGTCCTGCGCTGGGTTGAGGCTGCCGAGGCAGAGCTGTTCCGGAACCTGCAGCTGACGGAGTACTTTCCGGTTGCACCCCGCGTCCAGCAAGTGGTCAATTACAAGGCCAAGCTGTGGTTCGGCCAGCGCGTCACCGCAACGTTGAAAATCCAAGCCCTCGGCCGAACCTCGCTGACCATGGCGTTCGAGGTTCGGAGCGAGGCAGGCGGCACTACCGAACCGGACGCCATCGATCGTCATACTCCCGACGTGGGCTCCTCGGACAGCGGAGCTGTGGCGGCTTTCGGTACGGTCACCACTGCGCACGTTCCCGCTGGAGCCACCACTGCGCAGCCCTGGCCAGAGCATTTCGTCCGCGTTTTGCGGGGCCCGTAGCGCGGCGCGACGGACGGACCTCGGTTTCCATTCGGGTCCCGGCGGCCCGCAGCCTCAGTTGAGCTCCGCCCTGGGCATGATCATGAACGGATGGGACAGTTCCCACCCCTATGATGAACATCAATGGCGCCGTGACTTGTGGCGCGGAAATGAGGAATCTTCAATGCTCGCCGTCCCGGCACCCCCGGTTCGCCACCAGCAACTCATCGTCACCATTTTCGGTCTGTATGGCCGGGATGTTGGGGACGCGCTGCCGGTCTCCGTGCTGATTTCCATGCTGGGGACGCTCGGCTACGACGCGCCGGGTGTCAGGTCATCGGTGTCGAGGCTCAAAGCCAAAGGTGTCCTCAAGAGCGTCCGTGAGGGCGGCGTTGCGAAGTACAAGATCTCGGAATCGATCAGCGACGTCTTTCGGGAAGGGGACCGGAGAATCTTCGCGCCGGAGCAGCCGGCTCCCGTGGACACGTGGGTCCTGGCGGTCTTCTCGGTACCGGAGTCCATGCGTAACCGCAGGCACCAGCTGCGCTCGGAGCTGTCCGGGCTGGGGTTCGGCTCGGTGGCATCGGGCGTCTGGATCGCTCCCGCGCGGAAGCTGGAACAAGCCAAGGAACGCCTGACCGTCAGCGGGCTCATCCAGTTCGTGGATCTGTTTCGCAGCGACTACATTTTCGACGGTCCCATGCGGCCCAAGATCTCCGAATGGTGGGACCTGAAGGAACTCGACGAGCAATTCACCGAGTTCCTTCAGGTCTACGAAGGCGCGGAGCAGCAATGGTCTGAACTTGTGGGAGATGACCCCGAGGCAGCGCTCGCGGGATCCACGGAAGAACTGCGGCGCGACGCCTTCCGCTACTACGTTCCCATGCTGACCATGTGGCGGCGCTTCCCGTACCGCGACCCGAACCTGCCGGCCGACTATTTGCCCCCGGAGTGGCACGGGCCTGCAGTCCGCCGGACGTTTCACTTCGTGCATCGTCTGGCCGCGCCTTTGGCCGAGGCACACGCCCACGAGCTCATTGCCGGAGCCCTCGACCCAGCTGTGGCCTAGTTGCCCCGGCGCGGACCGCTTGAAGATTTGGGCTTTGGAGGCTATGAATTCGGGGTGTGTACAAAGTACAAACTTCAGGCGTCGGGCCGGGTCGTACTGGTGCCGGATCGGGCTGGATTCCCTAAGTTTCCGGGGGAGCCCAGTGTTGGCAGGGGCTGGAATGCAGTTTGAGTCCCTCGGGCACTGTGTTTTCCCTGTTCAGGGGCTTGGGGGCCGCTGAATGTGTATAAATCTCCTTTGTGGGGCCCTTGCGGGGCCCATTTTTGTTGGGGCTGTTGCGGTCTGGCGGCTCCTTCTCTTGGCTTGGACAGCGGTGTTGCTGCTTACTCATTCATGGCGGGGAGCGCTTGGAACTGCATGACTTGCTGAGACTTGGGGATCAAACCCTCATGTTCATCCCGGTCGGCAGCCGGAACGCCTGGGAACCTCTTGTCATGTCCTCGATGATGTTCTTGAGCATCGGGTAGGGCCGGGCGATCCTATCGGGCTTGGTGACGGGAAGAGTCTCACCGGGACGGACAGCCGGTAGGATTTCCCGCAGTGCGGGCCGTTCTGTGTTCCCTCCGACCGCACCGTGGTCACGATTGATCAGGCCCTCGGGGGCACCCAGACCCGTACGCGCCATGCGCGCCGCGGCCGGGTCCTTTTCGTTGGTGAAATTCCGGACATAGCCTAAGTTCTGCGCGGGCTGGTGCAACTGTCGCGATTGACCAACCTGAGCGGGACAGTTTGCGGGGCGGGGGATGCGCGAATCCAGGTTTCCTGTATCCGTATCCGATTTCTCGCAGCGCCTGTGCGGTCGGATGGTGTCCCGGTAGGGGACCGGCTGACGAGCGCCGTGTCAACCTCTGACAGCTTCCGCTGTCGTTGCTCGTCGCCGCAGTCAACACACTCCAGGAGCAGCAGTGCCGATTGCACTCGTGCTGTGCGGACTGCCGACCTTCATCGCGAGGGAGCCCGTGTGTCCCGGGACGGCGGCAGACGCCTGCGTGCTTCCGCCGGGGTTACGCACTGCTTCCTAGCGCGTCTGCCCGGGTACTTCTTTGCTTTAGATGCGGCCGTCGAGCTGCTGGGCGGCCACGGTTCCCGCCCCGGAGCGGCCTTCGCAGGCCGAGGCGCAGTGACAGAATAGGCGCGGCGTGACGTCCCGTGTCCCTCGATTACCTCCTATTTCCGCCGGTGACCCCTGGTGTCGTCGGCCGTTGCTTGGGATCGGGCCGGATCCGTAGTGTCATGCCATGTCCCGGCATGTGACCACCCGGTCCCCGGCCGTTGCGCCCTGATCCGGACAGCGGCCACGGACCCGTTCGGATCCCCCCATTCTCTGAAGGACTTTTCCATGACATCCAAAGACCAGCCAGGGTCCACCCGCATCGTTGCGGGAGACTCCCAAGGCGCCAAGCGTCCCCGCGGTCGTAAGATCGCTCTCATCACCGCCCTTGTGCTCCTGATCGGTGCCAGCGCAGCAGTTGCATCCTCGCTGTCCCGCAACCCCGAAACCGCCCCCGCAGCGGCAGCGGCGGACGCCGGCCCGGCCACGGAGCTCAGGCTCGGCTACTTTGGCAACATCACCCACGCTCCGGCCCTGGTGGGTGTCAACAAGGGGTTCATCGCCAAGGACCTCGGGGCGACCAAGCTCAGCACGCAGGTGTTCAACGCCGGCCCGGCCGCG